>JBILLP010000045.1:0-11349 GCA_044376025.1 Bradymonadia bacterium | reverse complement strand
GTCGCTGCACCCGGTCGTCATCGTGCCCGGCTATGGCATGAACGCCTTCATCTTCGGCTTTCACCCGCGCGGCACATCGATGGAGCGGTCGCTGGCAGAGGCCGGGTTCGAGGTCTGGTCGGTGAACCTGCGGACGCAGGGCGACGCGCGGCGGCAGAAGCACCGCCCGCCTCCGCCGTCGCTGAGGGCCTTTGCAGAGACCGACCTGCGCGCGGCGGTCGAGGCGATCGTCGGCAAGACCACGACGCGCCGCAGCCGGGTGAGCCTGGTCGGAGCAAGCCTCGGCGGCACGATCAGCTACGCGCACCTGGCGCTGCACCCCGACCACCGGGTGCAGGCGGTGGTGACGATCGGGTCGCCGCTCGACTGGGTCGAGGTGCCGCTGGTCTTTCGGGCGATCTTCAGGCACCCGACGCTGGTCGGGTCGGTGCGGGTCCGCGGCACGCGCACGCTGGCGCAGGCGGCCTTTCCGCTGCTGGCGCGGCTGCCGCTGCTGATCACGCCCTACATGAACCCCGCCAACGTCGACCTCGCCGCGGCGGCGCAGATGACGCAGACGGTCGAGAACCCGCACCCGCGCGTCAACCGCGACATCGCCAACTGGATCCAGGAGCGGCGGCTGGTGCTCCGCGGCGTGACGGTGGGCGAGGCGCTGCGTTCGGTCGACCTGCCGTTGATGCTGGTGCTGGCCAACCGCGACGGCATCGTGCCCGAGGCGGCGGCGCTGTCGGCGGCCGACTGCTGGGGCGGGCGCGACATCGAGCTGCTGCGGGTGGGCGACGAGCGGCAGTGGTATGCACACGCCGACCTGTTTGTCGGCAACGAGGCGCCGCGGGTGGTCTTCGCGCCGCTCGCCGACTGGCTGACCCGCAAGAGCCGGGCCGCGGCGTGACGGCCGGCGCCGGGGCGTTCAACACAGGCGGGGCCGGCCCTGGAACACACACAGGGCGCCGCCACACAGGCCGGCCCCGGGGCCTGACCGGGCGACGCGCGGTAGCGGGTCCGCGGGCAATTGACCCCGCGCCGGCGCGGCGATAGAGGCCACGCCACGCTCCGCAGGCAGACCGCAGCACCGAGGCTTCCGCCCATGCACCCTCCGTTCCCGCGCCCCGAGATTCAGCCCCAGCACTGGTTCGCACGGCTGCTGCGGCGTCCGCACCACGACGCGCTGCTGCCGCTGGTCTGGGACGAGCTCGTGACGCTGGCGAAGACGCGCGACCCGGTCGCTGCCGCGGAGCGTCTGGCACCCGTGGCGGGCTCGTTCAACTGGCACGGCCACTTCGAGGACCGCTTCAGGGAGTGGTTCGGGGAGTACGTCAAGGTGGCGCTCCAGGATGGCGCGCTCAGCGACGACGAGGCGGGCTACCTCGCCGACGTCAGGGCGCTGCTCGGCCTCTCGGAGTCGAAGGCCGGGCAGGTCGTGGCGAGCCGGGTGCGCGAGCGGTACACGCTGGAGCTGGCGGAGGTGATGAAGGACGGCGTGATCTCGTCGGCGGAGTCGGCGGTGATCAAGCGGCTGGTCGGCTCGCTGCCGCTGAGCGAGGGCGACCTGGCGCTGGTGCGCCGCACGTCGATCCAGCCCTTCATGCAGCAGGCGATCGCGCGGGCGACCGGCGATGGGCAGCTCTCGCCGCAAGAGGAGCGTGACCTCGAGCGGGCGGCCGGCGCGCTCGGCATCCCGCTGGAGTACGACAAGCGGACGCGCGCCAGCCTCGACCGCTACCGGACGCTGTGGGCGGTCGCGCATGGGGAGCTCGAGGTGATCGACTGTGGGATCGCGCTGCAGCGGGGCGAGCTGTGCCACCTCGCGGTCGATGTGGAGTTCGCCGAGCAGCGGACCGTGACGGTGCGGCGCTCGCACTCGGGGCCGACCTTCAGGGTGAAGGTCGTCAAGGGGCTCTACTGGAGCACGGGGTCGTACAAGGTGGGGCGCGTCACGCGGGAGCAGCTCGTGCGGCTCGACTCGGGCCGGCTCTACGTGACGAACAAGCGGCTGCTGTTCAACGGCAACGCCAAGAACATCAGCCTCAAGCTGACGAAGGTGCTCGACGTGGAGCGGTACTCCGACGGCATCCGGGTCGACAAGGACTCGGGGCGCGACGCCTTTTTCCTGACCTCCGCAGACTCCGAGATCCTCGCGGCGGTCATCGCGCGGGTGGTCATGGACGACCGGTCGGAGTGAGCAGCCCCGCCCTCAGTAGCCGCCGAGCTCGGCCCAGCGCGCGCGGTGGAACGACGTGTCGCCGAGCAGCGCGTCGTCGCCGCGCCAGCGCTTGAGGTAGAGGCCGATGTCGTGCTCGTCGGTGACGCCGATGCCGCCGTGCATCTGCACCGCCTCGCGCACGATGAGCCCGAGCGTCTCGTTGGCGCGGGCCTTGGCGAGCGAGGCGAGGCGCCCGAGCTCGTCGCTGGCGGCGTCGACCGCGGCGGCGGCGCCGAGCGCGGCGCTGCGGGTGACCTCGAGCTCGACGAAGAGCCGGGCGGCGCGGTGCTGCAGCGCCTGGAACGACCCGATCGGCACGCCGAACTGCACCCGCACCTTGAGGTAGTCGACCGTCATGTCGAGCGCCGCCTGCGCCGCGCCCACCATCTGCGCCGACAGCGCGATCGTCGCGAGGTCGAAGGCGCGCGGCCACGGCTCCTGTGTGGCCTTGCAGCGCGCGACGAGGCAGGCGTCGTCGACCCGCACGCCGTCGAGCCTCACCGTGGCCGCGTTGCGCGCGTCGATGCGCGACTCCGGGGTGAGCGTCACACCCTGTGTGTCGGCCGGCAGCGCGAGCAGCAGCGTCTCGTCGGCCCCCGCGGCCGTCATGCGGGCGGTGACGAGCAGGGTGTGGGCGCGCGAGGCGTCGAGCACGTGCGACTTGACGCCGTCGAGCCGCAGGCCGGCGCCGGTCTGTGTCGCGGTGACGCTGCGGGGCGTGCGGCGGTAGCGGCCGTCGGGCTCCTGCCAGGCGACGGCGACCTCCTCGTCGCCAGCGCCGATCGCGCCGAGCAGCCGGGCGGCGACCGGGTTGTGTGTGTGTGTCCGGAGCAGCTCGGTGGCGAAGACGGTCGAGATCCAGGGGTCGGTCGACACGCCCCGCCCTAGCACCTCGATGACGGCGCAGAGGTCGGCGAAGGCGAGGCCGGCGCCGCCCTCCTCCTCGGTGAGGTGCATGTGGATCCAGCCGAGGTCGGCGATCCGGCGCCAGAAGGCGGGGTCGTGGCCGGGGTGGCCCGGTGTGTGTTGCCACGCGCGGAGCCGGCTGGCGGGCGTGTGGTCGGTGACGAGCTGCGCCGCCTGCTTGCGGAGCGTGAGCTGGTCTTCGGTGGCGACGAGGGTCAGCGGTGCGGTCATGGGTCGGTTCAGCGGGGCAGGCCCAGGACTTGCTGAGCGATGACGTTGAGCTGGATCTCGGAGCTTCCGCCCTCGATGGTGTTGGCGCGCGAGCGGAGCCACTCACGGGTGGCCTCGAGCGCGTCGGGGGCGAAGGGGGCGCCCTCCCAGCCGACCGACTCGGGCCCGAGGATGCGCATCTGCAGCTCGTAGCGCCGCTGCTTGAGCTCGCTGCCGTAGACCTTCACGATCGAGCTCTCGGGCCCGGGCGTGCGCCCCGCGTCGGCGGCCTGCCTGATGCGCTCGCGGGTCAGCGCGAAGGCGCGCTCCTCCATCGCCACGGCGGCGATCGCGTCGCGCAGCAGCGCGTCGGGCAGCGGCCCGGTCGAGGCGTCGAGCACGCGGCGGGCGGCGCCGGCGAGGGTGCCCTCCGCGTGGGCCATCTGCCCGCCGATCGCGTCGCCGATCATGCTGCGCTCGAAGCCGAGCAGCGCCTTGGCGACCGTCCAGCCGTCGTTGACGCGCCCGACGACGTTGGCGCGCGGCACGCGGACCTCGTCGAAGAAGACCTCGCAGAAGGGCGACGCGCCCGACAGCAGCCTGATGGGCCGCGAGGTGACGCCGAGGCTCGCGAGGTCGATCAGCAAGAAGGTGATGCCCGCCTGCTTCTTGGCCGTCGGGTCGGTGCGCACGAGGCAGAAGATCCAGTCGGACTCGTTGGCGTGCGAGGTCCAGATCTTCTGCCCGGTCACGACGAAGTCGTCGCCATCCTCGACCGCGCGGGTCTGCAGCGAGGCGAGGTCGGAGCCGGCGCCGGGCTCCGAGTAGCCCTGGCACCAGCGGATGTCGCCGTGCACGATCGGCGGCAGGAAACGCCGCCGCTGCTCGTCGGTGCCGTAGTGGAGCAGCGTGGGGCCGATCATCGTCAGGCCGAAGCCGACGACCGGCGGAGGCATGCGGAGCCGCACGAGCTCCTGGTCGAGCACGAGCGCCTCCTCCTTGCCGAGGCCGCCGCCGCCGAATTCGCGCGGCCAGGCCGGGGCTGTCCAGCCCTGGCTGAACATCGCGTCGCGCCAGGCGAGCTCGTCGGCGGTGGCCACCGCGTGGCGACCGCCCCAGAACCCGTCGAAGCGGCCCTTGCGGGTGCCGCGGAGCGAGTCGGGCGCGTGGGCCTCGACAAAGGCGCGGACGCGCCGTGCGAAGGCGTCGAGGTCGGGTGAGCTCATGCGGGGTGCCGTCTCTCGGGGTCGGCCGCGGGCAGCGGCGGGGCGGGGTGCCGGGGTCGCGGCAGGCGGGCTACTCGACCCAGTTCTCCTCGTAGAACCGCGCGTACCACTCGCGCAGCTTCATGATCGGGCCGTCGCCGTCGCAGAGCACGGGGACCTGGCGAAAACACTTGTTCTCCCAGATCTGCACGTCCTCCTGGAATCCCTTGGTCAGGTTGTCGACGTAGCGCGCCGCGAAGCCCTGCGTCTTGGCTGCGTTGCCACCCACGATCCTGATCATCACCCCGAAGCGCAGGTCGAGGCTGTGCTCATCGACCGGCACGTGGGCGTTGAGCAGGCGGGTCTGCAGCACGCCCGACATCTGCGACACCTGGAAGCCGGGGCCGTGGTAGGTCGCCGTGATCTCGAACTCGTCCTTGCCGCCGCCCACGGGGTAGGCCACGCCGCCGCTGCGCTGGATGGCCAGCAGGTCGGTGAACTCGTTCTCGAACTTCGTGATGTTGGTGTTGTGCACCCGCGGGAAGTGCCCCTTGTCGACCACGTTCTCGAGGATCTCACGCGGGTGGGTCCTGATGTGCATCTTGCTGTGGCTCCAGGGGAGCCAGGCCTCGTCGCCCCAGACATCGAGGGTCGGCACCTCCCACTCCGGCGGGCCGCCCTTGGGCGCGTGCCAGAGGTAGATGCAGCCGTTCTTCTCGACCGTGCTCCAGGCGCGCGTCACCGCCTTGACGGGGATCTTCGGCGGGTCGGTCTTCGCGTAGGGGATGGCGACGCACTTGCCACCGAGGTTGAATTTCCAGGCGTGGAAGGGGCACTCGATGGTGTCGCCTACCACCTTGCCACCGGCGCCGAGGTGGGCGCCGAGGTGCGGGCAGTAGGCGTCGAGGATGGCCACCGCGCCGGACTCACCCCTGAAGGCGACCAGCTCGGTGCCGAAGTACTTCATCTTCAGCACGCCGCCCACCGGCAGCTCGTCAGAAAAGGCCACGACGAACCAGCCCTTCGGATACCCCACAAAGGGGTTCTTCTTCGACGAGACGCGCCCGGCCATGGCTCAGACCCCGCGGAAGGTGATCGGCATGGTCTTGATGCCGTTGATGAAGTTGGAGCGGAGCTTGCGCACCTCGCCGGCCAGCGCGATGTCGTCCATGCGGGCGATGAGCTGCTCGAAGAGGATCCGCATCTCGAGGCGGGCCAGGCTGGCGCCCATGCAGAAGTGCTCGCCCACACCGAAGGCGAGGTGTGGATTGGGGTTGCGGGTGATGTCGAACTTGAAGGGGTCGGCGAAGACCTCCTCGTCACGGTTCGCCGAGCAGTAGAAGAGCACGAGCTTGTCGTTCTCCTTGATCGGCACGCCGCGCACCTCGAGGTCGCGGGTCGCCGTGCGGCGAAAATGGTTCACGGGGGTGACCCAGCGGAGCGTCTCCTCGACCGCCTGCGGGATGAGCTCCGGGTTGGACCGCATCAGCGCGAGCTGCTCGGGGTTCTGGAGCAGCGCGAGCATGCCGCCCGAGAGGGCGTTGCGCGTCGTCTCGTTGCCGGCCACCGACAGGAGCAGGAAGAAGGCGTCGAACTCCATCTCCGACAGCCTCTCGCCATCGATCTCCGAGTTGATCAGCACGCTGATGAGGTCGGTGCCATCCCTGTCGATGCGCTCCTCGGCCAGCGAGTTCGCATACATCCAGATCTCCATCGCGGCCTGGCGGGCATCCTCGATCGAGGTCTGGAACTCAGGGTCGTCGAAGCCGATGAGGCGGTTCGACCAGTCGAAGATCTTGTCGCGGTCGCCGCGCGGCACACCGAGCAGCTCCGCGATGACCCGGAGCGGAAGCTCGGCGGCGATCTCGCGCACGAAGTCGCAGCTCCCCGTCCCCTTCGAGATGACGTCGTTGAGGATCTCGTCGACCTCTGCGCGGATCTTGGGCTCCATGAGCTGGACCATGCGGGGCGTGAAGCCGCGCGCGACCAGCTTGCGGAAGCGGGCATGCTGCGGCGGATCCATGTTCACCATCAGGAGCTGGATCTGCGACAGGTCTTCTTCGGCGTAGTCGGGGATGTTCGTGCCGCCGCGGGCCGACGAGAAGTCGCGCGGGTTCTTCGAGATGTCGACGATGTCGGAGTACTTCGAGACGACCCAGAAGCCACGACCGCCAGGCTCACCGTGGAACGAGACCGGCGCCTCGTTGCGAAGGCGCGTGAAGTCGGCGTGGGGCACGCCCTTGGCGTATGTGTCGAGATCATAGATGTCGACGCCTGGCAGCTTGCTCATGACCATTCCTCTGGGTGTCCGACCGGCGTTCGAAGGCGCCTTGCCCAAGGCACTAGAACGTGTTTCAATGAGCTAGAACATGTTTCACTGCCCGACAAGCAAGATCGCCCCCGACCCCCACCCCGCGGAGCCTCCCCGTGTCTGAAGCCAACACCACCGCCACCGCCGCCGAGCCCCAGGTCCTGACCGAGCTCGACGGCCACGTCTTCACCGTGACGATCAACCGCCCCGCCGCGCGCAACGCCCTCAACCTCGAGGTGCTCGCCCGGCTCGCCGACGCCTGGGTCGAGGCGGAGTCGAACCCCGCGATCCGCGTCGTCGTGCTCACCGGCGCCGGCGGCGTCTTCTCTGCGGGGGCCGACCTCAAGGAGATGCACGGCGACCAGTCGGCCAACCCCTGGCACGACCGCTTCAACAAGGAGAAGGGGGGCGACCCCGAGCTGCACTGGAAGGCCTTCTTGCGGTCCAAGCGGCTGTCGAAGCCCATCATCGCCGCGGTCGAGGGCTACGCCTACGCCGGCGGCACCGAGATCCTGCAGGCCACCGACATCCGCGTCTCCGGTGCCTCTGCCAAGTTCGGGCTCACCGAGGCCAAGCGCGGCCTTTTCCCGCTCGGCGGCTCGACCGTGCGGCTGCCGCGGCAGGTGCCCTACACCAAGGCGCTCGAGATCCTGCTGCTCGCCGAGCCGATCTCCGCGCAGGAGGCGCACCAGATCGGCCTGGTCGGTCGCCTCGTCGAAGACGGCCAGGCGCTCGCGGAGGCCAAGCGGCTCGCCGGCATCATCGCCGGCAACGGGCCGCTCGCGGTGCAGGCGATCTTGCGCGCGGTGCGCGAGTCGGCCTCGCTGCCCGAGAAGGAGGCGCTGGCCAAGGAGCTCGAAATCGGCTGGCCGATCGTGCAGAGCGAGGATGCGCGCGAAGGGGCCCGGGCCTTCGCGGAGAAGCGTCCCGCAGTCTTCAAGGGGCGCTGAGCCCCCCCCGCTGACCCGACCGGTGGTGGTTTCGGTCACCCCGGACGGAATCGGTCGGAGTCCATCACCGGTGGGTCAGGGCTGAGCAGACGGATCGGTGTAGAACTGCCGGCACCAGACGCGGTACTTGCCGATCGGACCGTCTCCGTCGCTCAGGATGGGGGGCTTGACGTGGCGCTTGTTCTCCCAGATCGGGATGTCCTGCTCGAGCTGTCGCTCGATCTCCCGGACAAAGGCCATGCCGATGCCCTTGGTGATGCTGCGACCGCCCGTCTTCTTTACCATGAACGAGAACCGGACGTCGACATATTCGTCGTCGATGGCCGTGACCGAGTTGATCAGCAGCGTCTCGACCAGGCCGGTGAAGCGCACCGTCGTGAAGCCGAAGCCGAGCGCCTCGACGTGCACGCGGCCCTCGACGTTGCCCATCGGGGTCTCCATGACCGTGGTCGACTCGGCGATCATCAGCGGGCCCTCGGTCCGCATCGTCGCCTGCGGCAGGTTCTGCGTGCCGTGCAGGTACTTGAAGTGGGCCGTGTCGACGGCGTTCTCCGCCATCTCCTGGTTGCGGGTCCTGATGCGCCACCGGCGCTTCTCGAAGGGCGTCCAGTCGGCGTGGCCGACCTCCTCGACCACCGGGACCTCCCACATCGGCGGGGCGCCCTCGGGGTGCCACCAGACCATGAGGATGCCGTTGCGCTCGACCGCGTGCCAGGTGTCGACCTTCGCCTTGGGCGAGATCTTCTCGCCGTAGGGGATCTCGTCGCACATGCCCTCGCAGTTGAACTTCCAGGCGTGGAAGGGGCAGCGGATGCCCTCGCCCTCGACCGTGCCGCCATGCCCGAGGTGGGCGCCGAGGTGCGGGCAGTAGGCGTCGAGCACCACCGCGCGGCCGCTCTCGGTCCGGTACATCACCATCTGACGCCCGAAGTACTCCAGCGGGACCACCTGCCGAGGCAGCAGCTCGTCGGAGTAGCCCACCTGGTACCAGCCGATCGGGTACGGGGGGAACGAGAAGCGGTAGGGTCTCATGGGCTGACTCCTCGGCTCGCGATGGCGATACGTCGGTCTGGCCGGCACAGGCCGCCGCAGACTAGAACGTGTTCTAATCTACCGCACACGCGCCGGCGTGCAAGCAGATTCGGAGCGCGAGCCCCTGCGGACCAGCGGCATCGCGGCGTCGGGCCGAAGCCTACTCGAGGTCGCGACGGCAGATGACCTGCTGCGCGGTGTCGCAGGCGAGGTCGCTCCAGCGGCCGGTGGTGCCCATCGACACGCAGTCGTTGGCGGGGTCGGCCGCCGCCGGCGCGCCGGTCGCCCAGTTGGCGAAGCCGAGCGGCAGGTAGAGGCTCGCCTGGAGCCGCCACAGGTAGTTGCCCTCTGCGAGGCTGTCGGTCAGGCCGAGCCAGGCGGGGCGGCCGCCGAGCAGAGACGCGGCGGTGCTGTTCTCCGCGGCGCTGGTGATCCAGGCGGCGTCGGCTCCGAGCGCCTCGCAGAAGCGCACACCCGACGCCCACGTGTCGGAGCCCGACGAGGTGAACCAGCAGGTCGAGCCCGACAGCACCTGGTCGGCGCCGACCGTGCACTCGAAGCGGCAGGTGGCGGAGCACCAGTCGCCCGACAGGTTGTTGCCGTCGTCGCACTGCTCGCCCGGCTGCAGCACGCCATCGCCGCACGACGCGACCACACAGAGGTTCGAGCAGGCATCGGTGTCGACCGTGTTGCCGTCGTCGCAGGCCTCGCCCGACTGCAGCACGCCGTCGCCGCACCGCGCCCGCACGCAGCTGTTTCGGCAGGCGTCGGTGTCGACCGTGTTGCCGTCGTCGCAGGACTCGACGCCGCGCCAGAGCACGCCGTCGCCGCAGATGGCCTCAACACAGTCGGGGCGGCAGGCGTCGCCGCCGTCGGCGTTGCCGTCATCGCAGGACTCGCCCGGCTGCACGATGCCGTCGCCGCAGACCGGCAGCTCGCACACCGTCGTGCAGGCGTCGGCGTCGTCGCCATTGCCGTCGTCGCACTGCTCACCCGGCTGCACGATCCCGTCGCCGCACCGCGGGGTCTCACAGGCGCTCGTGCAGCCGTCGGTGTCGATGGTGTTTCCGTCGTCGCAGGCCTCGACGCCCGCCCAGGTGATGCCGTCGCCGCAGGTCGCGGGCTGGCAGTCGGTGGTGCAGCCGTTGCCGTCGATGCGGTCGCCGTCGTCGCAGAGCTCGTCGCGGCCGACGATGCCGTCGCCGCACCGCGCGAGCAGGCAGGTCGACAGGCAGGCGTCGGTGTCGTCGCGGTTGCCGTCGTCGCAGGCCTCGCCCGACTGCACGACCCCGTCGCCACAGCTCGGCAGCGCGCAGCTCGCCGTGCACTCGCGCGCGGGGGCCACGATGCCACCCGGGCCGACGCCCGAACCGTCGCCCGAGCCTTCGCCCGAGCCCTCGCCCGAGCCCTCGCCCGAACCGTCGCCCGAGCCCTCGCCCGAGCCATTCCCCGAGCCCTCGCCCGAGCCGTCGACGGGGGGCGTCCCGGGGTCGCAGGCCTCGACGCCGAGCCAGAGCACGCCGTCGCCGCAGCGGGCCGGCAGGCAGTTGTTGAGGCAGGCGTCACGGTTGTCGCGGTTGCCGTCGTCGCAGCTCTCGCCCGGCTGCACGAGGCCGTCGCCACACGAGGCCAGCACGCAGGTCACGAGGCAGGCGTCGCGGTCTGACGCATTGGCATCGTCGCACTGCTCACCCGGCTGCACGATCCCGTCGCCACAGCTCGGCAGCGCGCAGAGGTTGGTGCAGGCGTCGTCGTCGACGGTGTTGGCGTCGTCGCAACCCTCCGCGGCCCTGAAGACGAGGCCGTCGCCGCAGGTCGCCGTCTTGCACGCGCTGGTGCAGAAGTCGCCCGGGTCGAGGTTTCCGTCGTCGCAGACCTCGCTGCCCTCGTGTACGAAGCCGTCGCCGCACGCCGCGAGCCGGCAGGTGCGGGTGCACTCGTCGCCGTCGAAGTCGTTGCCGTCGTCGCACTGCTCGAACGGCTGGTTCTTCTTGCCGTCGCCACAGTAGGCCTCGGGCGAGGAGCCGCATGCCGCAACGACGCCGAGCGTCGTGGCCAGCAGGGCAGAGGGAACCCACGCTCGGAACATCGACATCTCGAGGACCACGCTTCGCATCTGATACTCCTTCGCACCCGCGCCGCAGCCTCGAGCGCGAGGCGCTCGCTAGCCCGATTCTGTCTTCGTTGCGAGCCATCTTCTTTGTGCACCCTGGCGGCGCGCGAGGCGCTTCGCGGTTGACCCCACGGCCCCCCAGCCGGTAGCCTCGCAGCGGTGGCGGGCGCCCGGCCCGCACGAACCACGCTCGAGCCATGGCGACCGACCCGACCCTCTCGACCGACCCCGCGCCGCCCTCGCGCCGCACGCCGCGCGGCGCCGCGACCCGGTGGGCGATCCAGGCCTCGATCGAGACGCTCGCGCAGGTCGGCCGCGCACTCCCGAACGGTCGCCGACACCTCGCGCGCGTCTCGGTCACGCACGACGTGAGCTACGGGCCGCTCGACGACCACCGGCTCGACGTCTACCGGCCGGCC
>JBILLP010000432.1:0-3650 GCA_044376025.1 Bradymonadia bacterium | reverse complement strand
CGAAGAGGCATCGCCGTGAATCTGTTGACGTCCACGCCACTCGGAAAGCTCCAGCTCCGCGACCGCGTCGTCATGGCGCCCATGACGCGGAGCCGCGCGGACGTTCACGGCGTCGTGGGCGACCTGACGGTTCGCTACTACGCCCAACGCGCGACGGCGGGGCTCATCATCACCGAGGCGACGAACGTGTCGCCGGATGCCGTCGGCTCGCCGTTCACGCCAGGCATCTGGAATGACGCGCAGGTCGAGGCCTGGAAGAAGGTCACGAGCGCGGTCCACGCGGAGGGCGGCACGATCGTGATGCAGCTCTGGCACACCGGGCGCGTCGGCCACTCGGAGGTTCGTGGCGGCAGCCTGCCGGTCGCCCCGTCGGCCATCGCCATCCAGGGCCAGAAGCACTTCACCCCCTCTGGGCCAAAGGACTACGAGACTCCGCGCGCGCTCACGACCGAGGAGGTCCGCGCGACCATCGACGACTTCGAGACGGGGGCGCGGAACGCCAAGGCGGCGGGCTTCGATGGCGTCGAGCTGCACGGCGCATTCGGCTACCTGCCGCACCAGTTCCTCGTCGACGCGGCGAACCAGCGCACGGACGCCTACGGTGGCAGCGTCGAGAACCGGGCGCGCTTCGTGCTCGAGGTGATGGAGCGTCTGGTGCGCGTGTGGGGCGAGGGCCGCGTGGGCATCCGCCTCTCGCCGACGCTGGCGTACAACGGGATGGTCGACTCCGACCCGCGTGCGACGTTCTCGTACGTCGTCGACAAGTTGAACGCGCTGCCGCTCGCGTACCTGCACCTGATGCGCGCGACGCCCGACGCGGAGAGGTTCCCGCACTGGCCGAAGGACACCGTGGCGACCTTCGGCCCGCTGTTCCGCGGTCCCATCATCGTCAACGGCGGCTATGACCGCGACTCGGCCGAGGCCGCACTGAAGGCTGGCGCGGCCCAAGCAGTGTCGTTCGGCGCGCCGTTCGTATCGAACCCTGATCTGGTCCGCCGGTTCGAGGTCGGCGCCTCCCTCGCAGCGGGCGACCGAAGCACGTTCTACGGCGGCGGCGAGAAGGGCTACACCAACTACCCGGCGCTCGCCGCGGAAGCTGCACCGGTGGCCAAGGGCTACTGGATCGTCCTCGCCAGTGTCACGAACCCCGCCCAATTCGGGAAGTACACGGCCCTCGCGGGGCCCACGCTCGCCTCCTACGGCGGCCGCGTGCTGGCGCGCGGCGACGTCGCAGAGGTCGTCGAAGGCTCGGTGCCCCGGCGCCCCTACTTCGTCGCGTTCCCGAGCTATGCAGCGGCGCGGGCCTGCTTCCACTCGGCCGCCTACCAGGACGCCATCGCCCTGCGCGCCGGAGCCGCGGAGTTCGACATCGTCGTCGTCGAGGGGATGCCCGTCGGGGCACCGTCAGCCCTCGACATCGCCACGAAATCCTGAGGATCTCGGCAATGGCAACCTTCGAGGAAATCAGCGACTCGCTCGCGCACCACGACACGTTCGTCATCTTGGCCGAGACGCTCGCGGGCTGGCGCTCTCCGGCCACCGCCGAGGGGCGTGAGGTGCTTGAGCGGCACTACCAGTGGGCGGCGAAGCACCGGGCAAGCGGCGCGCTGCTCATGGCGGGCCCCGTCGATGTCGAGACCATCGGGCCCGGCGCGCCGACGCCCGTCGGCCGCGTCACGGGCCTGCTCGTGCTTCGAGCGGACACGCGCGGCGACGCCGAGGCGATCGCCCACGAAGACCCGTTCCACGTCGCAGGCTTCCGCAACAACCACATCCACGGCTGGTCGATCCGATTCGTCCAGCCCGAACTCGGGGCCGCCGTCGCCGCCTCGCTCTTGAGGAACGCATGAACATCGCGCTTTGGATCGTCCAGGGACTCCTCGCCTTCGCCATGTTCGGCGCGGGCACTTTCAAGATCACCACGCCGCATGCCAAGATCGCCGAGAAGATGAAGTGGGCGACGAGCTGGCCGCCCGCGCGCGTGAAGTTGTTGGGCTTGGCGGAGGTGGCAGGCGGCGTCGGGCTCATCGCCCCCCAGGCCTCGGGCATCCTGCCGGTCCTCACGCCCATCGCCGCTTGCTGCTTGCGCGTCTTGATGCTGGGCGGGGTCAAGACGCACATCGACCTCAAGGAGCCGATCGTCGCCCCCGCGGTCATGTCGGCGCTGGCGCTGTTCATTGCGCTAGGTCGCTTTGGCATCCTCGGCGCATCGTGAGCGTGGAGTCGCCATGAACGCTCGAACGGTCCGTACGACAACACGTGGTCAGCAGCATGGGTTCATTCGGCGCATGGTGAGCCCGGGCGACCTCGGTGAACTGATCAAGCCGTTCGTGTTCCTCGACCACGTTCAGGGCGCGGTTCACCCGGGAACGGGCTTCGGCTGGCACCCGCACTCGGGGATCGCGACGCTCACGTACTCGCTGAACGCGGATGCGGCCTACGAGGATACCGCAGGCCAGAAGGGCGTTGTCGCGGCCACCGGACTCGAGTGGATGCGGGCCGGCAGCGGAACCTGGCACCAAGGGTTCATCCACCCGCGCGAGGCCACGGTGACGGCGTTCCAGCTCTGGGTCGCACTGCCGCCGGGCGTCGAGGACGGGCCGCCCGAAGGCGTCTACGTCGCGCCGAACGACGTGCCGCAGATCGACAACGTGCGCGTGCTGCTCGGTGAGTACGGCGGTGGAGCGAACCCGATCGCGAGCCCTTCGCCGATGACGTACCTCGACGTCGTTCTCGCCCGAGGAGAGTCGTGGACGTTCACGCCTCCTGCTGGTCAGTCCGTGGCCTGGGCATTCGTGTACCGCGGGCGTGCAGGCGTGGCTGGCACGTCCCTCTCCAACGAGCTCGCGGTACTCGACGAGTCCGAGGCGCCTGTGACCATCGAGGCATTGAGCGACGCGCGCATCCTGTTCGGAAGCGCGCGCAAGCACGACCATCCGCTCGTGCTCGGGAGCCACTCCGTCCACACGAACCACGCTTCGCTCGCAAGCGGCGTCGCTCGTATCCGGTCGGTGTATGCGGAGCTTCGCGCCGCCGGGCGCGTGGGCCGGTAGCCCGAGCCGCGGAATCCTCTGAAGAGGCGCCACAGAATTTCTGGATCCACCAGTGTTCGGCGCGATGTCGACGCCGGGGAACACGCGGGCGAGACGGATAACGAACGCACGGGCGCGACGCACCCAGAGCCGGACTTCGCACGACGGGACGCGCAGGAAGCCACGTGCTGCTCATGGGCGGTACCGGGGGCGTCGGCTTGGCGTCGGCGCGCAGCGGGCGTGAACGGCGCGTCGCTCACCACCACCCCGAGGTCGCACCCGTGATGGGTCACTCCGGCGGTGACCTCCCGGACCGCCTGGTTGCCGATGGCGCCCTGCGAGCGCTTGCACTGCACGGCCGGTTGAACACCAGCGACGGAGGCGCAACGCAGGCTGGTTGTTCTTGACCGCGAGCAGGTCGTGGCCCGCGCGTCGTGCTCCTTGGCTGGGCGACCTCAGACGACACGACGCGCGCTGGCTGGCCTGGATCACGAGATGTTGCCGGCTCGGCCGAAACCTGCGTCGACGTGACGCAGCCTCCTGACGTCGGTCAGAACTCACTGCCGTTGTCGCTCCCCCGCCCGGTCGAGAACAGGATCGCCCTAGTCAGCACGTGGA
>JBILLP010000431.1:0-3651 GCA_044376025.1 Bradymonadia bacterium | reverse complement strand
CGGGCAACGACTACCGGCTCCCGTTCCCATGGCTCAACCGGCTGGGACTCGAGTTCCTGCTCCAGCTCTGAGGCACCCCATGCGACGCATGTTCACGATCGTTGCGGCGATGGCCCTGTCGGGCTGCGCGACCTTTGCCATCGAGACGCCACCGCGCATGGTCGTGCTCAACGAGGGCGACTACAGCAACTACCAGTGGCGCGCGACCACCCCCGACGGCGTGGTCCTCGCGGTGCGGGTCATCGAGCAGGATGACAGCTACGGCTCGTCGCCGCGCGGCTCGATGGACTTCTGGGCCGACGCGATCCGCCTGCGGCTCCGCACGCAGAGCGGCTACGCGCTGATCGAGGAGAAGGTGGTCACGGCGAAGTCCGGGGAGGAGGGGCGACAGCTCCGCTTCGGCCGCGACGAGGGCACAACGCCCTATGTCTACTGGATCACGCTCTTTCGCACCGACGACTACGTGCACGTGGTCGAGTGCGGCGGCAAGAAGGAGCTGTTCGACACGAACCAGCAGGCGATCGAGCGTGCGATCGCGAGCTATGAGGTCAAGAAGTGAAGCGCCTGACACCCCCGTTGCTGCTCTGCCTGTCTGCGTTGGCCGCCTGTGGCGGTCGACAGCAGGCCACCGACCGACCCTCGACCCCGGCTGCGGAGTGCGTCGCGCTCGCCGCGGAAGCCCCCGCCGCGGGGTGGCCGATCCGGCAGGCGACGCCCGTGCTGATCGCCGGGGCGACGGTGATGACCGCCGCCGGAACGCAGTTCGCGCCGGGCTTTGTGCTGCTCGTCGATGGCCGCATCGCGTCGGTCGGCGCGCAGCGGCCCGAGACGCCGGCCGGCACCCGCGTGATCGACGCCACCGGCCTCTGGGTCACCCCCGGGCTGATCGACACGCACAGCCACCTCGGCGTCTACCCGTCGCCCTCGACCCACGGCCACGACGACGGCAACGAGGCCACCGACCCCACCACGCCCCAGGTCGCCGCCCAGGACTCGGTCTGGCCCCAGGACCCGGGCTTTGAGCGCGCCGCACGCGGCGGCGTCACGGCGATGCAGATCCTGCCGGGCTCGGCGAACCTCGTCGGCGGCAGGGGCTTTGTGCTCAAGAACCACCGCGGCGCCCGGGTCGCCGAGCAGCTCCGGTTTGCCGGGGCGCCCGACACGCTCAAGATGGCCTGCGGTGAGAACCCCAAGCGCGTCTATGGCAACCAGGGCCGCATGCCCTCGACCCGCATGGGCAACATCGCCACGATGCGCCAGATGTGGATCGACGCCCGCGACTACCGCCGCGAGTGGGACAGCTACCACGACAAGCTCGTCGCCTGGTGCGGTGGCGGCGAGCAGGGCGACAAGCCCGAGGCCCCCGGGCGCGACCTCGGCAAGGAGACCCTCGCGGAGGTGCTCCGCGGCCATATCCTGCCGCAGATCCACTGCTACCAGTCCGATGACATGCTCAACCAGATCCAGATCGCCGACGAGATGGGCTTCTCGATCCGGGGCTTCCACCATGCGGTCGATGCCTACAAGATCCGCGACGTGCTGGCGGCGAGGCAGATCTCGGTCTCGACCTGGCCCGACTGGTGGGGATTCAAGATCGAGGCCTGGGACACCATCAACGAGGCCGCGGCGCTGATGACCCGGTCGGGCGTCAGGGCGGTTCTCAAGTCAGACTCGCCGATCACCAACCAGCGGCTGAACCAGGAGGTCGGCAAGGCGCTGGCCGCGGGCCGTGAGGCCGGCATCGAGGTCACCGACGACGAGGCGCTGCGCTGGGTCACCGCCAACGCGGCGTGGACACTCGGCATCGACGCCCAGACCGGCACGCTCGAGGCCGGCAAGATGGCCGACGTCGTCGTCTGGGACCGCCAGCCCTTCAGCGTCTACGCGAGCGCCGTGCGCGTCTTCATCGACGGCATCGAGGAGGTCGGACCCGACGCCGCCCAGGGACCCTGGAGCGACTTCGAGGCGGAACGCTCGTTTGACTTCGGGGGTGACCGATGAGCCATGCAACACACCTGCACGGGCGCGCGCTGCGGCCGGTCGCCGCGACACTGTTGGCCGGCCTCGGGCTGCTCGGGCTCGCGTCGCCGGCGGCCGCGCACGGGCTCTGCATCGTCGGCGCAGAGGTCCGCAGCCCCGGGCTCGACGCCGCGCCGCGGACCGTCTGCATCGACGACGGCCGCATCGCCGCGATCTACCCCGAATCGGCGCGTCCGGCCGCCGACCAGCAGATCGACGGCACCGGGCTCTGGCTGACGCCGGGGTTTGTCGACGCGGCGACCCAACTCGGGCTCGTCGAGATCGAGCAGGAGGAGGACGGCAACGACGCCGACGGCGGCGGCGACCCCGTGCGCGCGGGCCTCCGCGCCGAAGACGCCTTCAACCCCGGGGCGACGGCCGTCACGGTGACCCGCCAGGGCGGGGTCACCTCGGTGATCTCGTGCAACGGCGGCGGGCTGATCAGCGGCACCGCTCAGTGGTTCGACCTCGCCGGCGATTCGGTCGCCGCGATGACCAGCCCGGGCGCGGAGCTGCTGTTCGCCACGGCAGGCGGCCGCGCCGCGCACGCGGTCGGGGGCAGCCGCGCCGACGCGATGCTCCGCTACCGCGAGCTGCTCGACGACGCGCGGGCCTACTATGCCAACCAGGCCGCCTACGACCAGAGCCGGCTCCGCGCGCTGTCGGTCAGCAGGGTCGACCTCGAGGCGCTCCGGCCCTTCGTCACCGGCCAGAAGACGATCGTCTTCGAGGCCCACCGCCGCGCCGACCTCGAATCGGTGCTGCGCCTCGCGGCGGAGCAGCGGCTGCGCGTCGCCCTGCGCGGCGGCGAGGAGGCCTGGCGCATCGCGCCACTGCTCGCGGAGCGCGCGGTGCCGGTGATCGTTGACGCGATGGCGAACCTGCCGTCGAGCCTCGATGAGATCGGCAGCCGCGAGGACAACGCCGCGCTGCTCGACCGCGCCGGCGTGCCGGTGATCCTGACGGCCGGAGACGCCCACAACGCGCGGAACCTCCGCTTCTTTGCGGGCAACGCGGTGCGCGCGGGGCTGCCGTGGGACTCCGCCCTCGCGGCGATCACGCTCAGGCCGGCTCGGCTCGCGGGGCGCGACCGTGAGGTCGGGAGCATCGAGGTCGGCAAGCTCGCCAGCCTCGCGCTCTGGACCGGCGACCCCTTCGAGACCTCGACCGTCCTGCGACGGCTCTGGATCGCCGGGCGTGAGGTCCCGACCAGCTCGCGACAGCACGACCTGCTCGAGCGCTATCGCTCGCTCGACGGGCGCGCCGTGCCGCGCTGATGACGGCCTGCGGGCGGCTGGCTCCGTCGTCGGTTCCTGCTTGCATGGGGGCGCGCCCCGGGTAGAATCCGGCGCGTCGGCGCCAGAGTCCCTGCCGGCCAACGTTGCTCGGAGCGCCCGATGCCCTCGACCTGCCGTCCCTCGCCCGCCTCCGCCCCCTCGCTGCGCCCCCGCCTCGGCGCCCTCGGCCTGCTCGGGCTGCTGGCGCTCGTCGGCTGCGGCAAGGACGACGAGGACGGCGTCACCGAGGGCGACCTCCTCGACACGCTCGACACCGGGGACACCGCCGCCGACGGTTCGGGCGACGCGACCGAGGACGGCTCGGGCGACGCGACCGAGGACGGCTCCGGCGACG
>JBILLP010000430.1:0-3654 GCA_044376025.1 Bradymonadia bacterium | reverse complement strand
GGCGAAGGCCTACGGGACGCAGTCGCCGATGCTCGACGCCGGGGCGCTCAGCAGCGCGCGGACCCTGCTCGCGTACGACGGCAAGCTCGCCCGGCAGCTCGTCTCCTACGCCGCCGACACCTCCGCGCTCGCGGCGCTGGTCTCACAGCACCGCGTCGCGACCGAGCGCGACCGTCAGGACCTGACCGCTGCCTCGGCCAACCGGCAGACGCGCTACGGCATCGCCTTCGACTTCGCCAAGCAGCAGCTTGCCTACCAGACCTTCATCGCCAATCCCGCGGCGGGGCAGTTCGTGCCCGAAAAGGGCATCAAGGTCACCTTCTCCGACCTGGTGCTCAAGACCGAGGGCACCGGCGACGAGCGCAAGGATGAGTACACCGTCTCCGGGCCCGATGGGCAGACGATCCCCGTGGCGGCCTACAACCTGATCATCGTGGATGCGGCGCAGTTCTCTGCCGGTACCTCGAACGAGACGGCGACCTCGCGCTACATCGCCCGCGCCACTGACATCCGGAAGAAGCTCGACGAGGTCGTCTCGCAGCAGGCTGAGCTCCGAAAGAACCTCGAAGCCGCCGCCCAGAAGTGACGTGATGCCCGACGCGCGCCGCCCGAGGGTTGTCGTCGTGGGCGGCACAGACCCGCTCGGCGGCGCGGGGGCCTTTGCCGACGCATGCAACGTCTCCGCCTGGGGGGGCGTGCCGCTGCCGATCGTGACCTCGGTCGTCGCCCAGAACTCGCGGGGCGTCATGGCGGCGTGGCCGGTCGAGGCCGCCGCGCTGCAGGGGTCGCTCGATGCCCTCGTGGCTGATGTCGCGCCCGGAGCAGCCAAGGTCGGGCTGGTGGTCGACCCCGCCCACCACCGCGCCATCGCCGATGCCCTCGCGGCGGCCGGGCTGCTGTCTGCGACGCGCGTCGATGTCGTCGTCGACCCGGTGCTTCGCTCGGGCGGGATCGACGCCAGCCCCCTGGTCATGGACTCCTCGGCGCGAGGCTACCGCACGTCGCTTGAGCCGTGGATGCGTGCCGGTGTGCTGCTCACGCCCAACGCAGTCGAGCTCTCCGCGCTCTCCGGCGTCGCAATCTCGAACGCCGACAGGCCCTCGCGCGAGACCCTTGTGCGGATGGCGACGGACCTTGCCGAGCGCACGGCGTGCGCCATCCTCGTGAAGACCGGCCACAGCGATCAGCCGGGACGAGACCTGCTCGTGCTCGGCAGAAGCGTGGTCGAGCTGGCCGCCCTGCAGCCCTGGACCAGCGACGTGCACGGTACCGGCTGCAGGCTCTCGTCGGCGATCGCCTACGGCCTGGCACGGGGAGAAGGGCTCGTTGCGGCCGTGGAGTGGGCAAGGGCCGAACTTGCCTCAGCCGTCCGCGAGCGGCTGGTCCAGCTCGGTTCGGGCAGGGCGCAGCTGCTGCCGGCCGCGTCGTCGGCTTGATGCTGCCAGCACCGAAGCGTGCGGGGACATGGCCGCTTGTCGTCGCGGCAGCGTCGGTTCCGGCGGGTTGGCTGCTCCAAGATGTCGCGGGGGGCGGGCAGGGTGAAGCCGGGTTCGGCGGGATCCCCGCGGTCGCCTGGCCGTTGGTGCACGTCTCCGCGGTCCACGCGGCGACGAACTTCGTGGCGCTGTGCCTGGTCGCGTGGCTGGCAGGCGGGGGGCCGCCGCAGCGCGCGCGTGCCTGGGCTGCCTGTCTCATCGCCGGCATGCTTGCAGGCCCTGCCGTGGGCTGGGCGCTCGTTGGGGGCGTGTGGCTCGGTGCCTCGGGCATGGTCGAGGGCGCGGCGGCGGGCCTGTGGGTGCAATCGCGCGCCGGCGGCCGGCCGGCCGCCCGGGCGACGGCCGCGGTGCTCGCGATCACCATCGGTTCCGGGGGGGACACGGCGGGCGTTGCTGCCCACGCCGCCTCGTTCGCAGCGGCGTGGCTCGCGGCGCGCCTGCTTGTGGCTCCGCGGGGCGTCTGCTAGCGGCGCGGCTCGTTTGTCGCATGCCGGGCAACCCGGCGATCGGAGCCTCGAAGCATGAAGATTTGTGTCATCGGGACTGGGTACGTCGGGCTGGTTGCGGGCGCCTGCTTTGCAGATGTCGGCAACACGGTCTTCTGTGCCGACGTCAACGCCCGCAAGATTGAGCTCCTCAAGCAGCACGTGCTCCCGATCTACGAGCCCGGTCTGCTTGAGCTGGTGAAGCGCAACCAGTCCGAGGGCCGGCTGCACTTCTCGACCGACGTCGCAGAGAGCATCCGCGCCGCGACGGTGGTCTTCATCGCCGTCGGCACGCCGACCGCCGATGACGGGAGCGCCGACCTCAAGTATGTTCGCGCGGTCGCCGAGACGATCGGCGACAACCTGAACGGGTTCAAGGTCATCGTCGACAAGAGCACCGTACCGGTTGGTACAGCGGACCTTGTCCGGAGCATCATCGCGGCACGCACGAAGACCGATTTCGTCGTGGTGTCGAACCCGGAGTTCCTCAAGGAGGGGGTCGCGGTCCAGGACTTCCTGCGGCCGGACCGGGTCATCGTCGGGACCACCGACGAGCGCGCCCGCGAGGTGATGGCAGAGCTGTATGCGCCATTCCAGCGCACGAACAACCACATCATCTTCATGGACGCCCGCTCGGCAGAGATGGCGAAGTACGCGGCCAACGCGATGCTCGCCACGCGCATCAGCTTCATGAACGAGATCGCGCGGCTCTGCGAGCTGACCGGGGCCGACGTCGAGATGGTTCGGCGTGGCGTCGGCAGCGACCCCCGGATCGGGAACAAGTTCCTCTTCCCGGGCGTGGGGTTTGGTGGCTCCTGCTTCCCGAAGGACGTTCGCGCGATCATGACCACGGGTCGCCAGCACGGCTTTGAGCTGCGCATCCTCGACGCCGTGCTCGAGGTCAACGAGCGCCAGAAGCTCCGTCTTGTCGAGCGCGTGGTCGAGCACTTTGGCGAGGACCTCACCGGTCGGACCTTCGCGCTCTGGGGGCTCGCCTTCAAGCCCGAGACCGACGACATCCGGGAGGCTCCGTCGCTGGTGATCATCGAGTCCCTGCTCGCCCGCGGTGCCCGTGTCAGGGCGACCGACAGGGCGGCGATGGACAACACCCGCGAGATCTTCGGGACACGCGTCGAGTTCATCGAGGACGACTACGAGACCGTCCGCGGCTGCGACGCGCTGCTTGTGGTGACCGAGTGGGGTGAGTTCAGGAACCCTGACTTCGAGCTGCTCCGTGAGCGCATGAAGGGCAGGGTCATCTTCGACGGGCGCAACCTCTACGAACCCGCCACGGTCTGCCGGAACGGGTTCGTCCACTACTCGATCGGCAGGCCCTCCGCCTCTCCGGCAGGCTAGGGACTCCCCGTGGACGCCCCGACCCATCGCCGTCGCTCCAGGCTCCTGCTCGCGCTCGCCGCCACGGGCCTGGTGGGCGTCGCGGGTCCGGCGAGCGCGTCGTCGGGCGATGGCCCCGTTGCGAGGTTCTCGGTCGGCGTGGGCGCCGCGAAGCTCGGCGAGGACTACTTCGCCAAGCTGACCATCGGGGGGCAGGTCCGCACGCCGGCGTTCGAACTGACCCAGCCTGGACGATGGTTCGCAGAGGCCCAGAGCACGGCGCTCAGGGTGGGCCTGTATGCCCCCGTTTCGCTGCGCGTCTACGACGCCGACCCGGA
>JBILLP010000044.1:0-11396 GCA_044376025.1 Bradymonadia bacterium | reverse complement strand
CGCTGCGCGGCGCGCCGGCTACTCGACCGCGGTACCGTCGAAGTAGGCGCGGATCTTCTCCCACGCCTTGAGGCCGACCTCGTGGCCGATGCGGCGGCCGTCGAAGTCGTCGGCGCTGACGTGGATGCCACCATAGCGGCGCGACTGGCCGGCCTGGTCTGCGGCGTCGTAGTAGCTCGCCCACTGCAGTCGCACATCGACCGACGGGCCCTTCTCGAACTTGAGGTAGCCGTTGGTCGGGGCGACAAACTCCGCAAAACCGCCGGGGAAATAGGGCGAACCCGTGAAGGCGGTGAGGACCTCTGCCGCGGCACGGCTGAAGGTGCTGTGTCCCGACACGTAGCCAGGGAAGGCCGGGGTGACGAAGGTGCGGAGCTGGTAGGGAATCCATTCGGAGCCGCGGATCCAGCCCACCTGGCCGAGCTCGGAGCGGGTGTCTCCGGGCTCCCCGCGCCAGCTCAGAATGGCGACCTCGCCGACGAACTTGGCGAGGTGCTCGTGCCGTTCGCCCGGTGTGCTCGACGCCTCGGTGATCAGCTCGATCAGGCCGGGCACGAGCGGCAGTCCACTCTCGTTGTACGACGGGGCGCCGGGGTCGCTCGACTGGCCGAGCTCTGCCATATGGCGCAGCACCGAGATGGGACGGGGCCCGAGGTAGACGCGCTTCTGCTCCCACGCGGCGATCGCGGCGTCGTGGGTCGCGGTGTTGACGGCGACGTAGCCCTTGACGTCCCACTCAAGCCGGTCGAGCGCGTCGCCCGTCCCTTCGTACTTGAAGGTCTGCTGCGGGCTGTCGGAGACGTCCTGGTTGAAGAGGGTGTTCCAGTGGCCGGGCGGCGTCTCGGACTTGGGCCCATCGGCCCAGAACTCCGCGAGCACGCGCGAGAAATCGCCCACCGGCAGGATGTTGGGCGCGTAGGGCTCGCCGGTGACGGGGTTTGCGCCATGGCCCGAGCCCTCATCGGTGCCGAGCGGGTTGTTTCCGAAGGCGGCCGGTGAGTAGTCGCGGCTGCCGGCGGGGCCGGGGTCGAGCTCTGATGACATTCGGATCAGCTCGACCGCCTGCTGCCTGAGCGCTTCGCTGCCCCACCTCGGCAGGTTGTCGGGAGCGAAAAAGGTGTCGGTGCCGTTCCGGGCGAGGGCGAATGGCGTGACGCCACCCCAGTTCGAGCCGATGTACTTCTGCACGCCACCATCGATCACGATACCGTTCTGCGTCACGGCCACGGCGAGATTGAGCTCCTGCCAGGTCTGCGGGTCAACGATGCCGTTCGTCCCGGGCTGATCGACAATCAGCGGGGGATTGGCCGCGGCGTAGCTTGTGACGTCGGCGTAGTTGTTCAGCTCGTTGGCACCGTCCTCGCGCGCGCTGTCGAGGATGGTCTGCGCGATGCGGTTCCCGATGGCCGCGGGCGAATCTCCCTCGGTCGAGGTGAAGGCGGGGTCGTAGCCGAGGCTCTGCATGAAGGCGGTGAGACAGGCGTTCGACCGCACGCCGCCGATGGCCCGGGCGGCGTCGTAGCGGTAGGTCAGCACGCGGTAGGCGGCGTACGAGATGGCCTCTGCGCGGTCAGCCTCGATGTCGCCTGACGTGTGCCGCTCACGAAAGAAGATGCCATCGGCGGTGGAGTCGTAGGTCGCCCACGCGTCGTACATCGCCGCGGAGGTGTGGAAGAGGTTGCGGGCGTGCACGCCAGGCCGTGGAATATCGCGGCGGATGGAGTTGAGCTGGTGCTCGTTCCACCGGCGGGCGATGCTGCCCTCGGGCGCGAGGTTGACGTCGGCTGCGGGGCAGACGGTCGGGTCGGGCGGGGTCGGGAGCGTCGTGAGCGAGGCGTCGACGGTGCCGGCCTCCTTGCCCTGGTAGAGGATGACGCCCTTGTCGAGGCTCGAGAGCACGTTGCCGCCGACGGTCCAGACGCCGCCATCGGGGTCGATCCAGGCGGCATGCAGCGACTCCGCCTCGACCGCGAGGCCGGTCTCGACGGGCTTCCAGTCGTTGCCAACGCGGGTGTAGACGGTGCCGCGTGCGCCGCAGGCAACGCCCTTGCCGTCGTCGGTCAGCCAGACGCCCTGCACCAGGCCCGACGCCTCTGAAGACAGGTTCTCGACCGACTCGTCGCCCTCGACCTCGAGGAGCGACGCGGGACCGGCACCACCGACGGCCACGGTGACGTCGTCGTTGCCGTGGACCGTGAACAGCGGCAGCTCGCTCCCGGAGTCGATGCGCTTGATCTCGGTGCCGTTGAAGTGGAGCAGCGTGCCGCGCGCGCCGACAAACCAGACGTCGTTGGCTGCGCGCCCCCATACCTTGAACAGCCCGGGTGGGTCGCCGAAGCTGTCGCGGGGCAGGTCGTCGGGCAGCGGGACGTTGTTCCAGCTCGTGCCGTCGAAGCGCCAGATGAAGCCGTTGCGCCCCGAGACGCTGCCGACGGCCCAGAGGTCGTTGTCGCTGAGACCCCAGAGCCCGAAGACGGTGTTCCGGGCCAGGCCGGGTGTCGGCATGCGGGTGAAGGTGGTGCCGTCGTACTTGACGATGTTCGAGCGGCCGCCGGCGAAGTAGGTCGCGCCCCCCTCGACCGGGTGGACCCACCAGAGGTCACCGTGGATGGGCGGGGCCAGGCGCGTCCAGGCGGTGCCGTCCCAGTGCAGCAGCGCCGGCCCCTGGCCCTTGTCGGCGCCGACGACGAAGACGTTGCTCGACGAGGTGCCTCCAACCGCCAAGAAGGCCTCGGCGGCACCGGTCGGGGCGAGGCTCGCCCACGGGGCGGGCTCCTTGGCCGTCGAGTCGTCGTCGCAGCCCCACAGGGCGAACAGGGAGAGCGAGACCGCTGCCTTGTGGAACCATCGCGACATTGCTGCACCGCACCAGGAAAGAGGACCGGTCTGGCCATGCCAGAGGCTCGAGGTGCGATCAAGCGGATTCAGGCGTGGCGGATGGTCGTCGAGGTGCGCCGTGCGGGCCGTGCGCCGCGCAAAGAATGCGGTTGACGGACCTGCCGAGACGGGGCATGGACCACGGACACTTCGTCCTTGGATTCCATGTCGGCGATCTCCCCACCCTGGCTCGACCGCAAGCTCTGGCCGTACCCCGTACGGTTCACCGACACCGGCGACGGTCCGCAGGCCTGGTACAAGGCTGGCTCGGGCCCCGCGGTGGTGCTGGTGCACGGCACGCCGACGTGGAGCCTCGAGTGGCGGCACGTCATCGCCGACCTCGCGGCCGACCACCGGGTGATTGCGGTCGATCACCTGGGCTTTGGGCAGTCTGCGAAGCCCAAGGGGGCCGGCTACATGCCCGAGGACCACGCGCGCCGCTTCGACGCCCTGATGCAGCGGGCGCTCCCCGATGGCTCGGCGACGCTGGTGCTCCACGACTTCGGCGGGCCCTTCGCGCTGCCGTGGGTTTTGGCGAACTGGCACCGGGTGTCGCGGCTGGTGCTGGTGAACTCCTTTGGCTGGACGCTGGCCGACGACCCTGCTGCGAGCAGTGCGGTCACGTTCGTGAACGGGGCCATCGGGCGCTTCTTGTACCTGTCGCTTCACGCAGAGGTGCGCTGGCTGCTCAAGGCGGCCTGGGCGCGCGGTTCACGGCTGACGCCCGAGGTGCACGCGCACTACCTCAACGTGCACGTCACCCGCGATGAGCGTCAGATCCTGTTCGCGCTTGCCCGGTCGTTCACCGAGTCGCGCGAGTGGTTCGAGGGGCTGGCGAACCGCCTCCCCGAGCTCGCGAACACGCCCACCGACCTGATCTGGGGCATGGGCGACCGACTCGTGGGGCCGACGGTGCTCGCCCACTGGCGCCAGACGCTGCCGCATGCCCATGTGGCCGAGATCGCCGATGCGGGCCACTGGCCGCACGAGGAGCAGCCCGACGCCTTCATCGCCGCGCTCCGCAACGCGCTGGACGCCCCGCGCAGCAGCTAGGGTTCGCAGCGGGCGGTGTTGAACTCGTCGGCGCGACAGGCCGAGTAGCCGTACTCGGCGCAGTCGACGTCGACGCGTCGTCCGAAGAGGCAGGCGGTCATCGTCGTGCGGCTCGTGCAGTCGAACCCGTCGCCGAAGCCCGGCTCGCAATCCCGGTCTGCCGCGACACAGGCCGGGCCCGGCGCCTCGCCACCGACCGAGAACTCCGCGCAGGTGCCGCCCTCGACGAGCTCGTTGCAGGGAATCCGCACCGCACCGCTCCCCGGCACGAGCGCGCGACCGGCGCAACGGACCATCGTGTCGCCCTCACAGGACCCATAGTAGCCGCACTCCGCCGGCTCCGCCTCGAACGAGCACCCGGCCGCGGGCTGGCAGCCCTCACCCACACAGCCCACTTCACACACACCACCGAGCCGCTCACACGACTGGACCTTCAGCCACACAAACTGCAGGCCATCGTACTGGCAGAGCTCGAGGTCGTCACCGTCGCAGCGGGTCGTGTCCGAAGCCGAGCAGGGCTCGCCAACACGGGCCGAACGGCAGGCCTCTGCCTCGGCACAGTCGACCGCGTTGTTCAGGCAGGCGAGGTATTCACAGTCGCCGTAACTGCCTTTAAAATAGCCCGCCTCGAGCATCGATCCAAACACCAGCCCGCGGGTCGTGTCCTCAAGCAGCGCGACGGCGGGCTGGTCGAGACAGGCGGCGGCACGCAGCGCGGCCTGGATGAGCTGCCCGTTGTCGAGCCGGCAGTAGAGCTCGTCGAGGGCCTCGGATCGTTCCGGACCCGGCACCAGGGGCGCCGGCCTCAGCGTCTCCCCGGTGTCGCCCGCCGGATCGACGGCGACGTCTGCGGCCCCGGTGTCGGGCGATTCAGCCGTATCAGCCGCGGCGTCGATGGCGGTGTCTGCGGAGGCCGAGAGGACGGGGTCGCCGGTGCGGCCACAGGCGCAAAGGAGCAGCGCCGCGAGGGCGGTGGTCGAGACGGGGGTTCGGGTCATGGGGATTCTCCGGGGCGCAGCCAGATGCTCGGCTCGAGCTTAGGGCTCCGCGCAACGCAGGTCGAGGGGGCGCCGCCATGGCATTCTGGACGCTCAGCCGAAGTAGCCGCGACGCAGCAGTGCGGCGAAGTCCATCGACGTCGCGACGATGACGTGCGTCGCAATGCCGAGCCAGACCGAGCGCGACTTGAGCGCCAGGTGGCCGAGCACCAGGCCGGCGATGATCGCGCCGAGTGTTTCGGGGAGCGGCTTGCCGAAGTGGATCATGACATAGGGGATCATCGCGGCAAACACGGCGAAGTAGCCGAGTGCGCCGCGCGTGCCCTGAAGCAGGAAACCCCTGAAAAAGAACTCCAGCGAGACAAACTGCAGCGCATACAGCGCCTCGAAGGTCCAGAAGCGGGGCCAGAGCGAGGCGTCGTTCCGCGGGTCGTAGAACGGGTAGGTGTCGAGAAAATGCGGCGTGCCCGACATCACCCAGACCAGCGGCAGAACCACCGCCAGCATCGCGCCGTAGATCGGAACGTCGCGGCCGATGCCGCGGAGCGACCAGCCCACGCTCGACAACGGTTCGCGCAGCACGAACCGCACCACCAGCAGCGGGATCACCGCATAGACGACGGTGCACCAGACGGCCCAGTAGACCATGCGGTTGTAGCGCGCATCGATCGAGAAGCGCATGGCCTCGCGAAGCGCGTCGGCAGGCCCTGGCAACCCGACCGCGTCGAGCAGCCAGGCGAAGCGGGCCGACTCGTTCGCCATGCCGAAGTACTCGAGCAGCGTCAGGCAGAGCGCCGCGGTGAGGCAGACAATCGCGGCGCGGCGGCGCGCTCGGGACCGCGCTGCGGCAGGCGCCTCGTCGCGGTCGCGCTCCACCTCGTCGACCGGCGCGACCACGAGCCGCATCCACGCTGCCCGCGCGCGACCGGTCACGCCATCGTTCTGCCCCGCGGACGCTTCCATTCGACTCCTGTTCGCCGTAGAACCTCGGGCCTCGCCGGCCGAACGGCGTAGTCTGGCCCCTCTCGCGGCTCAAGCAGGCATGACGCTACCGCCCTCCCCCAACCCGACCGTCGACGCGATCATCGAGCTGCCGGGCGACCGCGTCGTGCTGATCGAGCGGGCCTGGCCCCCGCTCGGCCTCGCGCTGCCGGGTGGGTTCATGGAGGTCGGCGAGTGCGCAGAGGACGCCTGCATCCGCGAGGCCGCCGAGGAGACGAACCTGCAGATCGAGCTGACCCACCTGCTCGGCGTCTACAGCAACCCCGCGCGCGACCCCAGGCGGCACACGGTCGGCATCGTCTTCGTCGCGCGGGCGCACGGGGAGCCACGCGGCGGCGACGACGCCCGGCGCGCCTTCGCCGTGCACGTCGACGAGCTGCCGGGCCTGGCCTTTGCCTTCGACCACGGGCTCATCGTCGAGGACTACCTCGCCTTTCGCCGCACAGGCCGCATCGCGCCACCCCGGCCGCTGAACCCACGGCCCACCCCGTGACGCCGCGGCTCGCCAGCGCGGCGCTCGGCGCGGTCGGTGCGCTGTGGCTCGCCGTGACGCCGGCCAGCGCCGCGGAGCCCGGCACGACGGGAGAGGCCGCGGCGACGGGCGACGTCGTTCACCCCATCATGGTCGGCGGCGACACGCCTGCGGGAGTGTCGGCCGCGGTGACGCTGCGATCGAGCGGTCCGCAGCGGTGGGAGCTCGTCGTCGGGGCCGACGACGCCGGGGCCGACCCGCTGGTGATCGCCCTGCCCTTTCGCCGCGAACCGGCAGAGGTCGTCGCGCAGTGGCATGCGCTGAGCCCGGAGCCGCTGCTCGAGGTCGAGGTGGTCGAGCGCGACGAGCCCGACGCGAGGTCGTGGCGGGGCCTGTTCGCCCGGGTCGAGGGACGGCGGCGCGCGCACTGGATCGAGCGTTGGCGCGGGATCGCGAGCAGCGCCAGCTTCGGCTCGACCTGGCAGGTCCGCGAGCAGGATGGCCGGCGTGAGGCGGTGGTGTACGACCTCGACCCGCGTATGCGCCGCTGCGGCAGCGAGGTTCGGCTGCGGCCCCGGGTGCTGCGTGGCGGACGCGAGGAACCGCTCGAGACCGGCCGGATCGCCGGCGGTGTCATCGGCGCCATGAGGTCGAACCCGGTGAGCTACGCAGACAGCTTCCCGCTCGATGCAGAGGTGCGCTGGCTCTCGCGGGCCACCGTGGCGAGCGGCATGCCCGAGGCGACCCGGGCGCTCGGTGACGGCAGCCTGGCGACCTGGTGGGGCCTCGAGGCGGCGGTGGCCGACGGCGCGCTGGCGCAGGTGCACGTCATGGACGAGGTGCCCGTGCATGGCCTGACGCTGACGCTCGATCGCGGGTCCTCGCCGGCGCGCTTCGTCGTGCACACCGACGCGGGATCGTGGAGGTTTGACGCAGTCCCCGGCGTGCCGTTCGCCGGTGAGTTCGACGCGCCGCACCTGTCGCGCTGCGTCACGGTCGAGGTCGAGCGCATCGACCCGCGCCGCGAGCTTCGCGTCGCCGAGCTCCACGCCGTCACCGCGCTCGACGTTGTGCCGGTCGACCGTGCGCTCAAGCTCCATGTGCTCCCGATCCTCGAGCATCACCGCAACCGCGCTGAGCGGGAGTCGATCATCCGCTGGATCGCCTCTGCGGGCCCGGTGCTGCTGCCGGCGCTCGAGGCCGCGATCCACGACGAGGTCGGGCCGCGCCAGCAGGTGCTGGTGCTGCTGACGGCCCACATCGCGCAGGGCGACGCCGTGCTTGCGCGGGTCGCGGCCGCCGGCGAGCTCGATGCAGAGAGCCTCGACGTCTGGCAGCGCGTTCGGCGTGAGCTCTCCGAGGAGGCGCGCAGCACCCTGCTCGCGGCGTTGCCGAGCGCGGCCGCGCCGGCGCCGCTGATCCGCCTGCTCGCCGGTGACGACGACCCACGCACCGCGCAGGCGCTGCTCGCGCTGGCCGACTCCCCCGACGCAGTCCGCAGGGCGGCGGCGCGCGATGCGCTGTCGCGGAGCCAGGGCTTTGTGTCGCCGCAGCTCCTCGACCTGGCGCTGCACCGACCGGCAGAGCGGCTGGAGTGGCTGCGCGCGGCGATGACGCAGAGCCGCCAGCGCCCGGCGCGGACCGGCGAGGAGCGGTCGGCGCTGGCGATGGGCTTCTTGCGCGTTGTTCGGGAGTGCGACGCCTCGCAGCTCCGCATGCTGCTGCCGATGGGCTCGGGCGTGGCTGACGCGACGGTGTACGCGGCGCTGGTCGAACTGGCGGAGCGCCACAGCGACGTCTGGGTGCGCGCCGCGGCGATCGACGCGGTCGCGGCCTTCGACGACGAGCGGGTTGCGCCGCTCGAGGACCGGCTGCGCTGGCTGTCGGGCCTGTTCGCCGACCCGGAGCCGACGGTGCGCATCACGGCGACCGAGGCGGCGGCCCGCAACGCGCGCTACCTGCCGATGGCGCCCGGGCTCTACACGCGGCTCCGCGTCGAGCGCTGGCCCGAGGCGCGCCTGGCGCTGCTGCGCCTGCTCGTGCGCGCGGTCGAGGCGAACCCGGGCTCCGAGTCCGGCACGGCGGTCGAGTGGCTCGCGACCACCGCGACACACGACGAGCGGGAGCGCTTCTTGAGCCTGTTTCGGCCGCCCGAGTCGATGACCGACATCGACGCAGAGCGCTTCCTCGCGCTCGACGCGGCGACGCGCGGCGACGACACCACGCGCCGCACCCTGGTCTTCGCGGTCGGCCGCAGCGGCTCCGCGCGCATCAGGGAATGGGTCGAGTCCCTCGCGCGCGACAGCGGCGAGGGGCCGGGTACACGGCTGGGCGCGGCGACGGTGCTGGCGCGCACCGGCGACGACAGCGCCGGCGAGGTGCTCCGGCTGCTGCTTCGCGACAGCGACGCCGCCCTCGCGCTCCGGGCCGCCGAGCTCATCTGTGCCTGGGAGCCGGCCTCGACCCGGGCCGCGACGGCGGCCGCGGCCGATGACCTGACGCCCCACCCGGCTGCCCGCGAGCGGCTCCGCACCTGCCGTGGCCTCTCGACAAGCCCCGACGAGGGGATCCCGCTGCTACCCCGGTGACCTCAGTCGGCCGCGAGCGCGGGCGGCAGGCCACGGCGCCGGTAGGGCGCCACCGGGTTCGGCAGGTCGCGGCAGGCCGGGTTGGTGCATGAGGCACACCGCAGCCCGTATTTCTTCGAGCAGGGCTCGCCCGAGGCGAGGTGCGTCGCGACGATGTCGGCCATGGCATCGAGGAAGACGGGGCTGTCGTTGAGCGACGGCGCACGCTCGAACCGCGTGAAGCCGACCTCGCGCGCCAGGTGGGCGTACTCGATATCGATCTCGGAGAGCGTCTCGATGTGGTCGCTCGTGAAGGCGATCGGCACGATGAGCGCATGTTTGACGCCTCGGGCGCCGAGGCCGCGGATCACGGTGTCGGTGGCAGGCCCGAGCCAGCGGACCGGCCCGACGGCCGACTGCCAGCAGACGAGGTGCTCGTGGGAGTGGCCGAGCCGCTCCATGACGGCCTCGACCGTGGCGGCGACCTCAGAGGGGTAGGCATCGCCGCGGTCGACGACGTCGAGCGGCAGCGAGTGGGCCGAGAAGAGGATAACGACGTCGTCGCGGACCGCCTCGTCGAAGCGCAGCAGCCCCTCGCGCACGCGCTCGGTCATCGCGGCGACAAAGCCCGGATGCATGAACCAGCGGTCGATGATGCTCCAGCTGAAGCGGTCGCGCAGGCCGGTGCGGTCGGCCGCGCGCCACAGCTCGTTGAGACTCGATCCGGTCGTCGCGCACGAGAACTGCGGGTACTGGGTGAAGGCCACCGCGCGCTCGACGCCGTCAGCGGCCATCTGCCGGAGCGCGTCATCGGAGAATGGCTTGACGTAGCGAAAGGCGACGTAGAAGCGGTGCGGCGCGGTGGCGGGGCTGAGCCGGTCGAGCCGGTCGCACATCGCCTGACCCTGCAGGTTGGTCCAGCGCAGGATGGGCGAGCCGCCGCCGATCTCGTGGTAGAGCTTCTGCACCTTGGGCGTGCGCCGCTTGGCGATGAAGGGGCCGAGGAGCGACTGGACCGGAAGCTTGATGATCTCGCGGTCGGCGAAGAGGCGTTCGAGGAAGCCGCCGACGTCGGCGAGCGTCTCGGGTCCGCCGAGGTTCATGAGGACGATGCCGGTAGGGCGTGGCGTGGTCATGCGTTTGCGTGCCGGTCGAAGGACTGGGCGCGACGGACGGCGCGGAGGGCCTGCGCCGGGTCGGTCTCCCTGAAGATGCCGTGACCGAGGTTGAAGATGTGCGCCCCGCCTCGTCCGGCCTCGAGCACCCGGTCGACGGCGGCATCGAGCGAATCCGGAGAGCCGAGCAGCGCCGCGGGGTCGAGGTTGCCCTGCAGGGCGCGGTCCCCGAAGGCGGCGCGGGCGGTCGAGAGCGGCTGGCGCCAGTCGACCGAGTAGGCCTCCGCGGGCAGGCTCGCGAGCTGACCCCAGAGGTGGGCGGCATCGACGGCGAGCACGATGCGTGGCACGCCGAGCGCGCCGACGGCGTCGAGGATGCGCCGGTTCGCGGGCGCGGCGAAGCGGGCGTAGGTGTCGGCGTCGAGCAGGCCTGCCCAGGAGTCGAAGAGCTGCACCGCCTGGGCTCCGGCGCGCACCTGCATCGTCAGGTAGTGGATGGTCGTCTCGGTGAGACGGTCGAGCAGCGCCTGCGCGAGCTGCGGCTGCCCAAAGAGCAGCCCTCGCGTGCGGGCGAAGTCCTTGGAGCCCGCCCCCTCGACGAGGTAGCAGGCCAGCGTGAAGGGGGCGCCGGCGAAGCCGATCACCGGCACCGGGCTCCGCCGCCTCAGCTCCCCGAGGATGGTGCCCACAAAGGGGGCGACCTCGTCGACCGCGGGCACGCGGAGCGCCTCGACGGCCGCGGCATCGCGCACAGGGTTCGCCACGACCGGGCCGGGCTTGAAGGCGACCTCGACGCCCATGTCGGGCAGCGGGGTCATGATGTCGGAGAAGAGGATGGCCGCATCGACCCCGAGCCGACGGATCGGCTGCATCGTGACCTCGACGGCGAGCTCGGGCTCGCGCATCATGGTCCAGAAGCCGTGCCGCTCCTTGAGCGCCATGTACTCGGGCAGGTAGCGCCCGGCCTGCCGCATGAACCAGACGGGAGCGCGGGGGGTGTCCTCACCGGCGAGTGCGCGCAGAAACAGGGGCGTCTCACTCATGGGATGCACCGGTCACAGGCCCGGGCGGCGGGACTTCTGCCTCGGTCCTCGAAAAGAAGAGAAATGCCATCTGCGGGCGGCGAACGCCGTGCTCGCGGATGTAGTCGATGCGGGAGAGCTCCCAGCCCTCGTCACCGGCGCGGTTGATCGCGGCCTCGAGGTCATGGTCGGTGACGGCCGCGAGCTCGACGACTTTGGTGCGCGCGCGGCTCACGGCTCGCCCCGCAGCCAGGTCGCGATCTCGATGGCGCCGTAGGTGAGCACCGCGT
>JBILLP010000428.1:0-3666 GCA_044376025.1 Bradymonadia bacterium | reverse complement strand
AGACGCTGAGCTTTCGGGAGATTGGCGAGCAGCAGGAGATCCCGAAGGACTTCTTGGCGAAGATCCTGAGGACGCTGGTGGATGCCGGCATCGTGGCGAGCGTTCGCGGCAGCGGCGGAGGCTTCATGCTTGCACGTCCTGCCTGCGAGGTGAGCTTCTTGGACGTGATCGAGGCGGTTGAGGGGCCGGTGGCGCTGAACGAGTGCACGGTCAACGGCGCCGGGTGCGCCTGGTCGATGCAGTGCGGTATGAGCAGCGTGTGGGAGCAGGCCCAGGGTGCGATGCTCGGGGTGCTGAGGAACACGAACCTCAGCACGATGCGGTTGCCAGACCGTGTGCTGCGCCTCGAGGAGGCGTCGGAGTGACGCCCGGCTGACTCGACGGGGTCAGTAGCCCTGTCGCAACGTCACGTTCAGACCGGCGGAGATCTCGTGATTGGCGGCGGTGGTGATGACTGCGGTGGCATAGTCTGCCGTCGCGTAGACAACCATGGCCTCACCGTAGCGCTGCCACGGCAGTTCGGCCTGGATGTCGCCATACTCGACGTCGGGGTCGAGCGCAGCGCGGATGATCTCACCCTCGTCCTGCCGGTCCCAGATGGCGAAGCGGTTTCCGGGCCTGACGCCGTCGTCCCATCCGGCGTTGATGAAGATGTAGTCCTGCTCATGCAGGATGCGTCGAGACGAGGTTGTCCCGATGATCTCGGCCTCGAGGTCGACGTCATTGGTCTTTGGCTCGATGACGAGGAGCTGTGGCTGGTTCACGAAGAGGACATCGCCGCGGTAGATGACGTCCCAGAGCTGGGTGATGTCCCCGGTGACGAGCGGCGTATCGGCGTTCTTGTTGCGCACCTTCACCCGACCGATGACCTGGTACTCGAGCGCGACGAGGGCATCGGTCTCATCGTCGACGACGCGGTTGACGACGCGATTGATCGCGTACTCCTGCCCGGGGACGATGGAGTTGGGGTCGGAGAACTCCAGGTAGACCTCATCGAAGGGCTGGAGCATCTCGCGTCCGGTACGAGCGTACTTGATCTGGCCCACAGTCTGCAGCTCGCTGCCTGTCCAGAAGCCAGCCATCGGAAAGTAGAACCCGACCTTGGCCGCGTAGGCGGCGTCAGCGCGCTGCTGCTCCGTAGCCTGACGGATGGGAGCCTCGGGCTTCAAGAAGAGGATGTCGCCGGGGTAGATCCAGTGCGGATTGGTGACTTGCGGGTTGTACGACCAGAGCTTGGGCCACTGGTAGGAGTCACCGAAGTAGAGCGACGAGAGGTCGAACAGGGTGTCTCCGCTCTGCACGACATGCCGCTCGGGGATCTCGCCGCCGGCCCCTGGGGCGCGCTGGGGGCTGACCGTGACCTCCTGGGCGCTGGCACCGCTCGGCCCAACGGCGACGAGGGTGGCAGCGGTGGTCAGGCCGGCGAGAGTCAGTGCGATCGGGCGCTTCATGGGAGTTCCTGAGCTACGGGCATCGAGGGATGTCAGACAGACAGCTACTGGAGGGCGCGCAACCTCTCCGCAGCGCGGCGCGCGGAGTCGGTGCTCGGGTAGGTCGAGACGAGCTGACCGAGCACGGTCTTGGCTCCATCTACATTGTTCAACCTTTCGTATGAAAGCGCTACTTTCAGCAGCGCATCGGGCACCTTGTTGCCGTCCGGGTACTCCCGGACGACCTTCTGGAACTGCGACAGGGCCTCTTCGTACTTGCCCTCGCCGTAGGCACACTCGCCGAGCCAGAAGTAGGCGTTGTCCATGTAGTCGGCGTCGGGGCCGGCGGCGATGAAGCCTTGCAGGCCCCGGGCCGCCTCGTCGTACTGCCCCTGGTTGAAGGCATCGAGGGCGGCCCGGTACATCGCCAGCGGCGAGACGTCGCCCTGGGGGGCCGAGGCCCGCACCGCCTCAGGAGCCTCTGCCGGCGGGACGGGTGTGCCGGGAGGTGCTGTGGCCGGCATGGGTGCTACCGAGAGGCGATCGGAGTCGGGGACGACAGGAGGAAGCGGCCCCCTGCCCGGGTCGCCGCGCCCTGCCCTGCCGGCGGTCGCGCCGTCGCGCCGACCTCCGTTCTGGTCCACCCATCGCCGGTAGTAGTTCTCGTCGATCACGACCTCTGCCGGGGCGTCGCCGCCGTCGGCGACCACGGCGCCGTCGGGGGCCACCGTCACCTCCGTCTGCGACGGCGCAGTCCGCGTCGGCGGAGCGCTCCCCGGTCGCACCGCGACCGACGGCAAAGATGGCGGTGCTGCCGCGCGGCGCGCACCCGGCGTCGATGACGAAGCACCCGATGACAGCGGCTCCACCGACGAGCCGACCGTCCGCTGCCGCTCCAGGGCCAGTCGCGCCGACTCGACCCGATCCTGCAGCAAGAAGACCCGCTCCTCGAGCTCCTCGACACGGATCCGGCCTCGACCGGCGGTGCGCTCCAGCTCCTCGACGCGAGCCCGGAGCTGATCGACCTCCTCAGGCCGCACCTGCTCCCCTGCCCCGGCGCAGGCGGCCCAGGCGGGCAGCGTCGTCACCGCGATGAGGATCTTGAGGTCTAGGCGCATGGCTCCTTGATCTACCCGGGGAGGCCGCGATGTCAAAATGAACCGACTTCGCTTGACGAGACGCGGGGTTGCAGGTCAGGTTCAGTCCTTCCCGGTCCGATGGGTGCCGAAGATGGGACAGTCGATCTCGAGGGCGGAGTTCGCCGCGTGGAATGAAGAGATGGTGCGGCAGTTCGATCCCGACGCCTACCACAACCACCCGAGCCTTGTGGTGCGCACCGTCGAGCGGATGCGCGTCCGGACGCTGCTGAGGCTGCTCGATGTCAAGCCGGGCAACCGGGTGCTCGAGGTCGGCTGCGGCGCCGGCAACATCCTCGCCCAGATCTCCGCGGCGGAACTCTGCGGGGTCGACATCAGCGAGTCCATGGTCGCCAAGGCGAAGGCGCGGCTCGGCCCCGCCGCGAACATCCAGCTTGCCGACGCAGAGAACCTGCCCTTCGAGAACCAGCGCTTCGACCGCGTCTACTGCTCCGAGGTGCTCGAGCATGTCATCGACCCCGGGGTCGTGCTCCGCGAGATGCGCCGCGTCGTGACGCACAACGGTGTCGTGGCGGTGTCGGTCCCCAACGAGACCTTCATCAACGGCGTCAAGCGCATCGTCTTCAAGGCCGGGCCGCTAGGCCGCCGGCTGCTTGGCATGGGCGAAGGCGGGTACGAGTCGGTCGAGCGCATGGACGACGCGTGGCACCTGCACGCCTTCGACCGTAGGCTCCTCGAGGAGGCGGCGCGCCCCTGGTTCCACATCGAGCAGGTCGTCGCCATCCCGTCGCCGCTGAGCCCGATTCGCTTCGCTGCCCGGCTGCTGCCCCGCTAGGCGGCGCGTCGTCGCCAGTACCAGCCCAGCAGCAGGATGGAGACCAGCGCCGGCCACTCGCCCAGCCACATGTAGGGCCCACGTGTCGCGGTCATCAGTGGTACGTCGAGCAGCAGCGTCTCCGCGTCGTCGAGCGAGGTCTGGTCCACGACGCGACCGACAGGGTCAATCAGTGCGGACACCCCGGTGTTGGTGCTGCGGATCAGGGCGGTCCGCATCTCGATGGACCTGAAGCGTGCGAGGTCGAGGTGCAGCCAGGGCTCGCTCGTCTTGCCGAACCAAGCGTCGTTGGTGACGTTGATCA
>JBILLP010000043.1:0-11443 GCA_044376025.1 Bradymonadia bacterium | reverse complement strand
GGCAGCGCCGGCACCACAGGCCGTGGTCGACCCGGCACCGCGCGGCGACGATGAGCCGGTGCCCGTCGAGCGGCTGTCTGGGCTCGAGGTCTCGCTCGTCGCCGCGATCCTCGGCAATCCCGACCTCCTGGGCTCCTTTCACCGTGAGGAGCTGCGCCACCTGCTCCGGCATCCCGACCTCGGGGAGTGGCTCGGCGAGGTCGCGCGGCTCTGGGTCGAGGAGGGTGGTCCCCACCTCGCCGATGCGCTGAAGGAGCTCGGCGACGGCGATCTGCGCCGGCAGCTCGGAGCCGTGCTTGTTTTGGCGCCGGATATCGCCGCCGAGCGCACCCAGGCGGTCTACAAGGACACCGCGCGGCAGCTCCGGCTGGCCTGGCTTCGGGCAGAACGATCGCGCCTGAGCGAGGAGATCCGCCGTCTCGAGGCCGAGGATCGGCTCGGCGAGGCCGTGGTGCTGTACCAGCGCTGCGATGAACTGAACCGACTCCAACACGCGCTGGTGCGTGCCTGACCCTGTGACCGACGATGACGCCCCCTCGCCTGCTGCTCCCGCTGCTACTCGCCCTCACCGCCTGCCAGGCAGGCAACCCGGGCAACGATTCCGCTGACGGCTCCGGCGACACCGCCGACGACACCGACGGCTCCGGCGACACCGCCGACGACACCGACGACACCGACGACACCGACGGCTCCGGCGACACCGCCGACGACACCGACGGCTCCGGCGACACCGCCGACGGCTCAGGAGAGCCCGGTGGGCCGGCCCCGGGCGACCTGCTCGACACCACCGCGGCGGCGGTGTGCGGGCGGCTGCTCGAGTGCTGCGACGGGACGTCGATCGAGCGCTACTTCTCGTACTACCGGGCGAAGGCCGAGGCGACGGAGTCGTCGGTCTACCGGCCTTTCGTCGATCGGCTGCCGCCGGCGGCGACGGTCGATGCGACGAGCTGCGAGCCGCTGGTACGCGACCTGCTCGAGGTGGGCCCGCTGCAGAACTGGCTCGACGAGGTTGACGAGGGCAGGGTCGGCTACCGGCCCGACGAGGCGCTGCGCTGCCTCGATGCGATCCGCCAGGCACCCTGCGGGCCGGCCCTGCTCGGGGCGCTGCAGGATGGTGGCTGCCTGTCGGACCAGGCGCCGCCCTACTACTCGGATGGGCAGGTCCGGCGTGTGTTCGAGCCGCTCGGCCAGCCCGGCGACGTCTGCGCGGCGGTGATCGACGGGCAGGCGACCTTCTTCTACGGCACCTGCGATCCGTCGACCTCGTTCTGCTGCTTCGTCAACGGCTCGGGCGACTGCTCGCTGCCGAGCACGACGCGTCGGGGCGAGTGCCGCGCCGCGCGGCCGCGGGGCGAGTCGTGCCTGTACATCCCGCCGATCCAGCTCTGCGAGCTGGGGAGCGAGTGTGGGGCTGACGATCGCTGCACGGGCCCGGCCTCGACGCCGCTGGCGCTCGGCGCGGAGTGCGCGACCGTGGACGGCAGCCTGCTCGGGCGGTGCGAGGCGGGCTGGTGCGACTACGGCGGTCCGGCCTCGACGCGTCGGTGCGAGGCGCCGCGGGGCGAGGGCGAGGGCTGCGGAGCGGGGTACGAGTGCGCGACGGGCGCGTGCGGGGCGGACCGGCGCTGCGTGGCGTTCTGCGCGGGCGGCTGAGCCGAAGATTCGCCAGATGAAGGCTTCATGTGGGCCGATGAAGGCTTCATCTGGCCACTATTGACCTTCAAGAAAGTTCGACTAGCTCAAGGCGCGGCCCCTGGCGGGGTTTCAACCACGGCTGGGCGAGTCGCCCGTTGCGCCTTCTTTCGAGGTACCATGTCGACGAATTCTGCGCTTCGTGAGTTCCTGGAGATCCCGTACGACCAGCTCGAGGAGCTGAACCTCGAGGCGAAGTCGGAGCGGCTCGGCCGAGTCGATGCCGGCAAGATCGCCGAGAAGCGGATGAAGTACCTGGCCGACGAGAAGCGGATCAAGGCGGTGACGGTGTGCTTCACCGACCTCGAGGGCCGGCTCCACATGCTGGACTACGACAAGAAGTTCCTGCTGAAGTCGCACGACAACCTGACCTTCGACGGCTCGTCGATCCGGGGTTTCTCTGCGCAGGCGGAGTCGGACCTGCGGCTCGGCATCGACTGGTCGGCCTTCTACTGGCTGCCGTCTGACGTGTTCGGGCCCGGCAAGGTGCTGGTGTTCGGCGAGGTCCGCGAGAAGGACGGCACGCCCTACGCGGCCGACCTGCGCGCCCGGCTCAAGGACTACGCGGAGTCGCTGTTCAAGAAGGAGGCGATCGTCGCCAACGCGGCGATGGAGATCGAGGGCTTCTTGTTCAAGGGGCGCGACGCGGAGCGCCACTACAAGGACACCGGCGCCTTCGAGTTCATCTCTGAGGGCGGCTACTACCACTCGCTGCCGGGCGACGCGCTGCGCAGCTTCATCGACGCGGCGGCCGAGGTGCAGCGCGCGATGGGCTTCGAGAACGAGAAGGACCACCCCGAGGTGGCCCCGTCGCAGTTCGAGATGAACTACTCCTACACCGAGGTCTGCATCGCGGCCGACCAGGTGCAGCTCTACAAGCTGCTGTCGCGCCAGGTCGCGGCGCAGATGGGCATGACGGCGTCGTTCCTGCCGAAGCCGGTGACCGGCGTGAACGGCAACGGCATGCACACCAACATGTCGATCTCGAAGAAGGGCAAGAACCTCTTCTATGACAAGAAGGGCAATGACGGCCTGTCGGCGCAGGGCTGGGAGTTCATCAACCGGATCCTGACCAACGCCAACGACATCTGCCTCGTGCTCAACTCGAGCGTGAACTCCTACCGCCGCCTCGACCCGCACTACGAGGCCCCGAACCAGATCAAGGCCTCGGCTGTCGACCGTGGCTCGATGGTCCGCATCCCCCTCGGCAACGAGAAGTCGGCCCGCGTCGAGGTCCGCTCGATCGCGCCCGACGCCAACCCCTACATGGCGCTCTACACGCTCTTCCGCACCGGCCTCGAGGGCGGGAGCTCGGTGGCTGACGCCGACAAGCGGCCCCGCACGCGCTACCTGCCCGACAACATCTACGACGCGATCCGGAACTTCAAGTCGTCGCGCTTCTCACAGGAGCTGTACGGCGGCGAGGTGCACGAGAAGTTCGCGGCGCTCAAGCAGGCGCAGGCCGACCGTTGCCCCAAGTCGCTGGGCTCGCTGGTGAAGATCTCCGAGATCCAGTTCCACCACGAGGTCACCAACCAGTACCTCTGGTCGCAGTTCTGAGGCGGGGCGCCCGCCAGGGCGGCTCCCTGCTCACTCCGCGGGCTCACCAAACGTGAGGTAGAGCCCGGGATTGAGCGTGCCCTCGACCCCGACGTCGAGGGCGGTCACCGTCAGGTCGACGGCGCGGCCGTCGTCGGGCAGCAGCCGGGCGATCGAGACCGCGCCGTCATCGAACCGGCGCAGCGTCGGGGCCAGCGACTCCGTCACCGCCAGCGGCTCGATCACGCGGTTGGTGCCCTGCACCCGCAGCGACGCCGTGCAGCCCGACGGGCAGAGGTGTCCGTCGGGCTCACCGAGCGCGCCGCACCAGAAGGTCGGACCACCCGGGTGGCGCTGGGTCGTGAAGCCGTCGGCGACCAGCGCGCCCCGGTCGCGCGACTCGAACAGCGCGAAGTCGTCGACCTCCCAGCGGCCGCCGCCCGCGAATGAGCCCGCCAGCGTCACCGGCTGCCCCGGCGCACGGCGGATGCACATCTCTGCCTGATGCACGATCTTGGGCGACTCCGGGCAGAAGATGAAGTCCTCGGCCATGAGGTCGGCGCGCACGCCGTTGGCCTCGCCATACTGCGCCGTCGAGCGCTTGGCGACGAAGGGCGCCACCTGCAGCGACCTGAAATCGCCCGCGTCGATGCAGAAGGGAATCTTCGATCCCCCGCCGATCGTCTGGAGCACCGCGCCCGACCTTGACCGCGGGATGCGGCACGACTCGCGGAGCAGCGTCACCATGACGCCGGTCAGCTCCGCGTCGTTCGAGACCGTCGCCTCGAAGGTCAGCTCGCCCGCCACCAGCGCGTCGCTCTGCACGGTGAGGCGCGGCCCCGACACGCTGCTGCCGCTGATGGTGAACCCGGCCGCATCGACCGTCGAGGGGTCGATGTCGACCGACCAGGTCTCGATCACGAGCTCCCCGGCCTCGACCGAGCCGCTGCCGAGCACGCCGACGGTGACGTCGAGCACGTCGCCAACCTCGAGCGGATCGCCGTTGCGATCGACGATGTGGACCCCCGAGTACAGCGTGGCGCCCTCTGCGCAGTCGCTGGTGCCGCTGTCGGCGCCGGTGTCGGCGGGCACGTCGGGCGCGGTGTCGGCGGCGGTGTCGGGCGCGTCAGGATCAGAGCCTGCGTCGTCGAGCGTGTCGGGCGCCGTGTCTGCTGTATCGGCCCCGGTGTCGGCGACCCCGGTATCGGACTCCACGTCGTCGCCGGCGCCGGTGTCGGCCTCGGTGCCGTCGGACCCGGTGTCGGCGCCAATCACGTCGGGGCGCGGGGTGCCGGTGTCGGCGACCGCGGTGTCGGTGGCGCCGGTGTCGCCCTCTGCGGGGTCGAGCGCGGTGCAGGCGGTGGCGAGCGCCAAGGCGGGGAGCAGGGTGACGAGGCTGGCGTTGCGCATGGTGACCTCCGGGCGCTCGGGCGCTGGCCGCCCGTCGGCGCGGCATAGCGCTGACCGGTGTCTGGCGCCACTGCCCGGGCGCCCGGGGAGGTTGGCATGAAGCCCCCGCGCCACTAGCCCTGCGGGCTGGTCAACCGACGTGGAGCTCCATGACCGACTCGGCACTCTTCGAGATGATGGTCTACCTGCTGGCGGCCGTGGTGTGTGTTCCGCTGGCCAAGCGTCGCGGGCTCGGCGCCGTGCTCGGCTACCTGGTGGCGGGCGTGCTGATCGGGCCCCACGTGCTCGGGCTCGTCGGTGGCGGCGAGCATGTGATGCACGTCGCAGAGTTCGGCGTCGTGATGATGCTCTTCTTGGTCGGGCTTGAGCTCGAGCCCCGCACCCTGTGGGCGCTGCGTCGGCCCATCTTCGGGCTGGGAGGGCTGCAGGTCGCCGGGACCGCCGGCGTGGTGGGGCTGGTGGCACTGGCGCTGGGACTCGACGCGCGTGTGGCGATCGCGGTCGGACTGGTGCTGTCGATGTCGTCGACCGCGATCGTGCTCCAGACCATGACCGAGAACGGGCTGCTCAAGACCGCCGCGGGCAACCGCGTCTTCTCGGTGCTGCTCTTCCAGGACATCGCGGTCATCCCGATCCTGGCGCTGCTGCCGCTGCTTGCGGTGACGACACCGGTCACCCCCGACGCGCCCCATGCCGCGATGGAGCGGGTGGGCTGGGTGCAGGCGCTGCTGGTCGTAGGCGCGGTGGCGCTCGTGGTGCTGGTCGGCCGGTTCGTGATGCGCCCGCTGCTGCGTTACCTGGCAGAGACGCGGCTGCGCGAGATGTTCACCGCGGCCTCGCTGCTGCTCGTGGTGGCGGTCGCCTGGCTGATGCAGTCGGTCGGCGTGTCGCCGGCGCTCGGGACCTTCTTGGCGGGCGTGGTGCTCGCCGACAGCGAGTACCGGCACGAGCTGGAGTCCGAGATCGCGCCCTTCAAGGGGCTGCTGCTCGGCATCTTCTTCGTGTCGGTCGGCGCGGAGATCGACTTCGGGCTCGTCGCGAGCGCACCGGGCACGATTGTCTCGATGGTCTTCGGCGCGATGGTGATCAAGGCGCTGGTGCTGCTGGCGATCGGCGCGGCGTTCGGACTGAGCCGGTCGTCGATCTGGATCGTCGCAGTCGCGCTGTCACAGGTCGGCGAGTTCGCGTTCGTGCTGACGAGCTTCGCGCTGCGGCAGGGGGTGTTTGACGCGGGGCTGACAGCCCAGCTCTCTGCGGTGACGGCGCTGTCGATGGCCGTGACACCCGCGCTGTTCGTGCTGCTGGAGCGCTGGATCCTGCCCCGCGTGGCCGAACGTCCGCTGACGCGGGCGCACGACGCGATCGACACGGGCGAGACCGACGTGGTGATCGCGGGATTCGGCCGGGTGGGCCAGGTCGTCGGCCGCATGGTGCGCATGGGCGGCTACCGCGCCACGGTGCTCGACCTCGACCCGTCGATCGTCGATCTACTGCGCCGCCTCGGGCAGAAGGTCTACTTCGGTGACGCCTCTCGCCTCGACCTGCTCGAATCGGCCGGATGCGCGCGGGCCCGCATGTTCGTGCTGGCGATCGACGACCCCGACAAGTCGCTGCAGGTCGCGGCGCTGGTCCGGAAGCACTACCCGGACCTGCCGATCCTCGCCCGGGCCCGCAACCGCCAGCACTACCACGACCTGCGCCGGCTCGGCGTCGAGCAGGTCTTTCGCGAGACGCTCGGCAGCTCGATCGAGGCCAGCGAGATCGTGCTCACGCAGCTCGGCAGCGACCCTGACCTGGCGCGCGAGGTCGGCCGGCGGTGGCGGGCCCACGACGAGGCGGCGCTCGAACGGATGCTCGCCTTCGACCGCAAGGACCGCGAGGCGTGGCTCGGGGAGGCGCGCAAGTCGCTCGACAACATCGAGGCGGCCATGAAGGACGAGATCGCCGGGCTGGTCTCTGCCCGGTCGCCTCAGGCGTCGGGGTCGACCACGGGCTCAGGGGGGCGAGGGCAGGCCACGCCGGTGCCACCGAGGCCGCAGTAGCCGTCGGGGTTCTTCGCGAGGTACTGCTGGTGGTACTCCTCGGCGGGGTAGAAGGGCGTGGCCTCACCGATCTCGGTGGTGATCGCGCCAAGCCCCGCGCGGCCCAGCGCCTGCTGGAACCGGTCGCGGCTGGTCCGCGCGAGGGCGGCCTGCGTGGGGTCGAAGGTGTAGATCGCAGAACGGTACTGGGTGCCGACGTCGTTGCCCTGCCGCATGCCCTGCGTGGGGTCGTGGTTCTCCCAGAAGACCGTGAGCAGCTCGTCGAAGGGCACGCGCCCGGGGTCGTAGACGACGAGCACGACCTCGGTGTGCCCGGTGCGGCCTGAGCAGACGTCGCGGTAGGTGGCGTTGCGGGTCTGCCCGCCCGCGTAGCCGACGGCGGTGGTGAAGACCCCGGGGATCGCCCAGAACTTCTTCTCTGCACCCCAGAAGCAGCCCATGCCGAAGAGCACGCGGTGGGTGCCCGCCGGGTAGGGCCCGAGCAGCGGGGTGCCGAGCACCGCGTGAGGAGCGGTCGGCGTGATCGCCTCGTCGCGGTCCGGCAGGGCCGACTCCGGGGTCGGCAGGGAGAGGGACTTGAGCCAGGAGAGCATGGTGGACCTCGGTCTCAGGAGCGTTCGCGCCACGACACGAGGTCGTGGTCGGTCTCAACGATGCGGGGCCTGCCGACGATCATCGCGCCGCGGCCGGCGTGATGGCACCCGCGAGCCGGTAGAGTGCGTTGAGCGCGGCGAGGCGCTCGGTGTCGGCCACCTCGATCGCGAGCTCCGCGACGTGGAGCTGCGCCTGGGCGGCATCGACGTCGAGCTGCGTGGTCACGCCCCGCCGCAGCGACTCCTCGGTCATGTCGAGGGTCTCGCGCGCGAGCTGGGCCTCCTCGCGCGAGGCGGCGAGAAGGGCGCTCGACCGCTCCCAGGTGGTCCACGCCTGGTCGAGCTCGGCGACGACCTGCTCGGCGACCCGCTGCGACCTGACCTCTGCCTGCCGCTGCGCGAGCCGGCGCTGCTCGACCTCTGCGGCTCGCAGGCCGCCGTCAAAGAGGTTCCACTCGAGGATCAGCGCGAGGTTCCAGCGAAACGCCTCGTCGCTGACGGCGGTCGTCTGCGCGAGGTTGCCCTGGAGCTGGGCGACGAGCGTAGGCCAGAGCCGGCCGCGCGCCTCGTCGATGCGGGCGGCCTGGGAGGCAGCCTGCTCGCGGGCCTGCGCCAGCTCGGGGCGGGCGAGCGCGGCCTGCTCGGCAAGCTGCTGGCGGCCCGGTGGCGCCGGCAGCTCGCCCGGGACCGCGACGTCGAAGTCGGCGTCGACGCGAAGCACCGACGCAAGCGCCACGATCGAGCGGCGGTGCGCCTGCTCGGTGACGGCGACCTCGCGCTCGGCGGCCCGGAGCCGCGTGTGGGCGCGCGTCGAGGCGTACCGGCTGCCGCTGCCGCCCGCGAGCTCACGGTCGGCGCGGTCGGCCTCGACCCTGACGAGCGCGACGTTGCGCCGCCCCGCCTCGACGGCACGCTGCTGCGCGAGCGCCGCGAAGTAGAGGTCATCGACCGTCTGCAGCAGCGCGAACCGCGCCACTGCCTCATCCTGCTCCGCGACGTCGGCCAGCCGCTCGGCGAACCGCAGGCCCGGGAAGGCCCGCGCGTTGAACAGCGTCTGGCTGACCGTGACCGAGGCCCGGTAGTCCCACTGCGGCGTGAAGACCTGCTCGACCGACCCACCCTCAGAGATGCCCGGGACCTCGGGGATGTCGTACCGCACGACCGACTCGTGGTCGTTGAAGGTGACCTGCCCGGTCGCAGAGACCGAGGGGTAGAGGAAGGCGTCGGCAGAGGTCGCGACGCTCCGCGCCTGTTCGAGCGCCAGCGCGAGCTCCTGCCGCTGCAGGCTCCGCTCATCGGCGAGGCGGCGGGCCTCGTCGAGGCTGATCGTGCGGGTGGCGACGAGCGCGGGCGACCCGGGCTCCGCCGGGCGTGGCGGCGCGGGTTCTTCGGCCCGCGCGGGCCTGGCGGAGGCGGCCAGCGACGCAACGAGCGCGGCCTGGGCGAGACGGGGGAGCAGGGGCATGGCAGGGGCTCGACGGGCGCGACGGTGCCGGGATCCGGATGTCGGCGAGCTAGCGCAGAAACCCCCTCGACGCCACCTACCGGCGGCCCGTTCGGGCGGCGTCGGGGTGGACGACTCGACAGGCATGGAGTATCCGGGCCCGGTGAACGGTGTCCGGGCCTGCGGGGTGCCTCCGTGAGCGAGCGATGGGTCAGTGCGGTCGCAGAGATCGAGTCGATCATCGCGCAGGCGGGGTTCGAGGCCGCGGCGCCGCACCTCCGCATGCTGGTCCACCACGAGCCGCCCCCGGGCGCCGACCTCGAGTACTTCGCGGACTTCTACGAGCGCTGGGCGGCCGCCGGCGGCGACTCTGCCGTCGAGGTGAGGCTGCTGACGATCGCGCGGCACGCCGCCTGGCAGCACGCCGCACGCGCCGCCGACGGCATCACCGGCCGAGCCCGCATGCAGCGCGTCGAGCGCCTCGACCAGCGGCTGCACGAGCTTCGAGCCAACGCACCATCGACCGAACCCTCGACGCGGACCTAACCCCCCGCCCCACGACGTGAGCCATGAGCAACATCGCCGACTTCCTCCTCCAGGTTGATGCCTTCAAGTCGCTCTCGTCGCAGTCGGCAGAGCGGCTCTCCCGGTTTGTCCGCGAGGCGCGGTACGAGGCCGGCGACATCATCGTCCGCAAGGGCGAGCCGGGCGACCGGATGTTCATCGTCTCCAAGGGCCACGTCTTCGTGCCCGTGCTCGATGACGAGGGCAAGCAGCGCTTCCTGGTCCAGCTCGGCGAGCGCCACTTCTTTGGCGAGATGGCGCTGCTCACCGGCGAGCCGCGCACCGCCAACGTCGTTGCCGGCTCCGACTGCACCTGCCTGGTGATCCCGCGCGAGGCCCTCGACGAGCTGCTGTTCGAGTACCCGCAGGTCGCAAGCTTCTTGACCGAGATCCTCGGCCGGCGCCTCATGGAGCAGGGCGGCATCAGGCAGGTCGGCAAGTACCGGCTCGTCGGCGAGATCGCACGCGGTGGCATGGCCGTTGTCTACGAGGGCGTCCACCCCACGCTCGACCGGCCCGTTGCCATCAAGATGCTCTCACACGCCCTGATCTACCAGCGGCACTTCGCGGAGCGCTTTCGCAACGAGGCGAAGATCATCGGCAACCTCCGCCACCCGAACATCGTCGAGGTCTACGACGCCGAGGAGGCCTACGCGACCTTCTTCATCATCATGGAGAAGCTGCAGGGGCGCGACCTCGAGAAGATCGTCGATGCGCGCGGCATGTTCAGCTTCGACGAGGTCCGCAGCATCCTGCGGCAGGTCGCCTCGGCGCTCGACTACGCCCACATGCGCGGCATCGTGCACCGCGACGTCAAGCCGTCGAACATCGTGCTCGATGACCAGGGCACCGTGAAGCTCATGGACTTTGGCATCGCGATGGTCCCGCACCTCGAGCGCGACATGACCATCGACCACGACATGTTCCTCGGCACGCCGCTCTACACCTCGCCGGAGCAGGCGACCGGCGAGCCGCTCGACGGGCGCGCCGACATCTACTCGCTCGGCCTCGTCGCCTTCGAGCTGCTGACAGGGCGCCCCCCGTTCGACTCCAACGACGCGCAGGAGGTGCTCGTCAAGCAGGTCGAGGAGGCGATCCGGCCGCCGCGACAGCTCAATCCCAGGGTGCCCGACGACCTCAACGAGTTCGTCATCCGCTGCACGCAGAAGGCACCCTCGCGTCGCTTCCAGTCCTGCAAGGACGTGCAGGACTTCCTCGGCGCTCCCGCCAGCGCACCGTCGCGCATCGAGCACCTCGGCATCAAGACCGTCACCTTTGTCTTCGATCCGAGCGCAGAGGTCGAGGTCGAGGCGCTGATGACGATGGTCCGCCACCGCGCCGCGAAGATCCCGGGCGTCAGGGTCAAGTAGCCCCCGGGCTCCCCCGCTCAGCGCACGCGGCGGCGGCGCAGCAGCGGAGCCAGCGCGAGCAGCCCGAGCAGCCCCAGTGAGCCGCCCGGACCCGCGGCGGAGCAGCCGCCGCCACCCTTCTTCTTCAACGGGTTGATCGCGACGTCGTCGTCGCCCGCGTCGGTCGTACCGGTGTCGCCAATGCCCGTGTCGCCCGCGCCGGTGTCACCGGCGCCCGTGTCCTCGACGCCCGTGTCCTCGTCGACGTCGGCCGACGTGTCGCCGCCCGTGTCGGGCGCGTCGTTGAAGCAGTCCACGGTGATGAAGGTGCAGCGGTTCGAGCAGGCGAGGTCACCGCCGTCGAAGCCGAGCGCCGCGCAGGACTGATCCCGCAGGTCGGTGCCGTCACAGTCCTCGGCGTCGCGTGCCACGCCATCGCCACAGACGTTCGGGGTCTCGGTGACGCAGGCGGCCGTGTCGAGCGCGCAGTCGGCGGTGCAGCCGATGTCGCCATCGGCGAAGCCAAGGCTGCCGCAGCTCGCGCCGCCGAAGTCGAGCGCGTCGCAGGCCTCGCCGCTGTCGCGCACGCCGTTGCCGCAGTTGGTGCAGGCGGCCGTGTCGAGCGTGCAGTCGGCGGTGCAGACGAGCGTGCCGCCCACGAAGCCGGCCGTCACGCACGACTGGCCCGCGAGCTCGGCGCCGTCGCAGGCCTCGCCGGTGTCGGTCTCGCCGTTGCCGCAGGTGCTGCAGCCCGAGGTGTCGAAGCGGCACGAGGCCGAGCAGCCGAGCGTGCCGCCCACAAAGCCGAGC
>JBILLP010000427.1:0-3678 GCA_044376025.1 Bradymonadia bacterium | reverse complement strand
TGACCAGGTCGCGCAGGCCTTCAACTGCGACCCCTACCGGGCCGACTATCAGCAGTCGTTGACCGAGAGTGCGGTGCTGAGCAGCGCGATCCCGGAGTCGAGCGACAGCTACCCGATGGCGCTCGTGCTGAGCCAGACGGCGGTCAACAGCCTGTTCCAGCGCATCGCGGACACCGAGCTCCCCGAGCTGTCCGACGGGGTCGAGGTCCTCGGGCAGACGATCGAGATCTCGGTCAGGCCGTCGCTGCCGCTGCTCCAGGTGGGCGGCAATGCCTCATGCCCGTCCTGCTTCGGCGCCTCGCTGCCCTTTGCCCTCGGCGTCTCGATCAACGGGGCGCCTGCGAGTGTCGGCTCCGGTGAGATCGCCGCGCAGATGCCCATCCGGCTGGCCCCCACGGCCGACGCCTCGCGCACGGCGCTGCTGGCGGAGTTCCAGAACAGCACGGTCCTGTCGCTGCAGCTCGACGTGCAGGACGACACGATCAACGACATCCTCGACGACTACGTGTCGCCGATCGCCTCGCAGCTCGTCACCGCTTGGGCACGAACGCGCTTCTCGAACACCAGCGTCGCCGAGGTCGGGACCTGGCGGCTCGGCAACGGCGCGATCGCGCTGGCCGGGCGCGGCCCGATTGTCAGGCCCGAGTCGCGCACCATCGTGCTGGCGATGCAGTCGAACCTGCCGGCGCAGAACGCGGTGTCGGCCAACGTGCCGAGCGAGCTGCCCGAGGGCGCGGAGATCGGCATCGTGATCCGCCCCGAGCTGCTGCTCGCGATGGCGCGCCGCCTGACCTACGAGGGCGTCATCCCGAACTCCTACAACGCCCTCGGCCAGCCTGCCGAAGGCGGAGACGTGCACCTGGGGCTGAGCAACCTGACCTCGGACACCGGGCTGCTGCGACCGACCGTCAGGCTCTGGAAGACCGACTCCTACTGCGGCGCTGCCAACCTGTCGGCGAGCCTGGGGCTGTCGGTCAGCCCGTCGGGCGTCGCCTTCTCGCTGTCTGACGTCGCGGTGGACCAAGGCAGCGGTACCGGGGTCATCCTGCAGCAGTCCGACCAGCTCGCGGGCCGCTTCCTCGAGACGCTGGCAGAGAAGATGTCGGTCACGGCGAACTACCGCGAGATCTTCGGCGGGGAGCTCCGGGAGCAGCCGTCGGTCGAGACCTTCAGGGCCAGTCTGGACGCCCGCGGCATCACCGTCTACCTCGACCTGTTGTGAAGTTCGACCGGCCTCGTGGGGCCCCAGCCTCGGATACCTCGATGACCCGTTCGCACCTGCTGCTGGTTTCGCTGCTGGCGCTGGCCGCCTGCAGCTCAGACTCCTCGTCTCCGCGCGACGAGGGCTCGAATGACGACAACGCCGACTCGACCGGCACCGACGACTCCGGCGACTCGACCGGTACCGACGACTCCGACGACTCCGGCGACGCTACCGACGGCGACGTCGACCCCGACCTCGGCGACGGCTCGGGCGACAGCTCGGGTGACACCGCGATCGACGCGCCCCCCGACGTGCCGACCGACGTCATCGAGGAGTTCCCGATCACGATCACGCTCGTGAACCAGAACCCGCGGCAGTCGATCTACGTGCAGGTCTCGAACGGCATCGGCGTCCCGTCGTGGTACGGCGTCTTCAGCGCCAACCGCACGCCACTGTACATCCATGACCGCTGCGACTTCTGCAACTGCCCGACGACGTCATGCGACCCCTGCTCGTCGACGACGGCCTCGGCGCTCGAGCTGACCCCGGGCAACGAGATCACCGCGACCTGGGACGCGGTGGTGTACGAGCTGGGTGAGTTCCGGGGCCGCGAGTGTGAGAACCGGGTCGAGACGACGGCCGGCACCCCGTTCTACATGCAGTTCTGCTGGACCCACGACCCGCCGGACGCCAACGGCGTGCTGCCGATCGCCGACATGTCGTGCACGCAGGTGCCCTTCGTCGCGGGCGACACCGAAGTCTTCTACGACGCGAACTGAGCGCCTTGCCCGACCTCGCCCCCCCTGCGGAGTCGAGCGCCCGGGCGCTCACGCGGCGCGCGGGCGTGCTCGACCTGCATGTCGACTTCATCCTGCAGCAGCGGCTCTTTGGCTATGATCCGCTGCGGGCGCACGCCGCGGGACTGCCGGGGCAGCCCCTCTTCTGGCACTGCGACGTGCCCCGCATGCTCGAGGCCGGCTACAGCGGCGCCTGCCTCGGCATCCACACCTGGAACTTCGAGTATGAGGGCGCCTGGCGCGAGTGCCAGCGGCAGCTCGCGGTCTGGGAGCGGCTCTGCGAGGACCCGCGCCTGCTCAAGGTCGCGCACCCCGGCGACTTCGCACGGGCCCGGGCCTCGGGCAGGCTCGGGCTGGCGATCGCCGTCGAGGGCGCGCACATGCTCCACGGCAGGCTCGAGCGCATCGCGGAGCTGGCCGCACGCGGCGTCGCCTACCTCACGCTCGTGCACCTGCGCCGAAACCGCAGCGCCACGCCCGGCTTCGGGATCGGCGCCGACGACACCTCGGGGCTGACCCCGTTCGGTCGCGAGGTGGTCGAGGAGCTGCAGCGCCAGGGGATCGTCGTCGACCTCGCGCACGTGAACCGGGCCGGCATCCTCGACGCCGCCGCCATCTCGCGCGCGCCGCTGGTCGCCAGCCATGCGGTCGCACGCGGCCGGTACGACTCCGCGCGCGGGCTGCACGACCCGTCTGTCGACGCCATCGCGGCGACGGGCGGGTTGATCGGCGTCATGTTCGCGCCGCAGTTCCTGGTCGGGCGGCTGCGAGCCGACTCGTCATGCGTCGCCGACCACATCGAGCACCTCGCCGCGCGGGTCGGCGTCGCCCACGTCGCGATCGGCACCGACTTCGACGGCTGGATCGGCTCGATCCCGAGTGACCAGCGCGACTGTCGCGACCTGTTCAGGGTCGTGGTCGAGCTGCAGCGGCGCGGATGGAGCGAGCCCGACCTCTGCGCGCTGCTGTCGGGCAACGCCGAGCGGGTGTTCGCGGCGGCGTGGCGGCCCGGGTCAGGTGCCGCGCCGGGCGGCGCGGGCCTCCCGCGGTGAGAGCAGCCGCCTGAGCTCGGTCTCGACCTCGCCGCCGGGGGCGTGGTGGAAGCGGAGCTCTGCGAACCCCGCCTTGCGCAGCGAGAACGGCTGCCGCGGGGCGCCGAGCTGCAGCGAGAGGACCTCGCCCAGCTGCGGCTCGTGCCCGACCACGAGCGGTCGCCGGTGGCCGGTGGCGATCACGGCGAGCAGCATCAGCCGCACGTCGTGGCCGAGCCCGGCCTCGGCGACCTCGATCAGGGGCCGGTCGGGTGCGAGGCGCTCCCGGGCCGCGCGCGCGGTCTCGGTGGTGCGCACCGCGGGGCTGTGCAGCACCGCATCGGGGCGAACCTCGAGCGCGGAGAGCAGCGCGAGCATGTCGTCGAGGGCCTGGTACCCCTCGTCGGTGAGCGGGCGCGCGGCGTCGGGCTCTCCGAAGCGGGGGTCGGCGGCGTGGGCGTGCCGGAGCAGGTAGAGGCGCTCGAGGCTCATGCGACCGGCCCGAGGAGCTCGTGGTAGTAGATGGGCTGCCGCGTGCGCATGAAGCTGGTCAGCGCGCGGCGGATCTCGGTCCGCAGCGACGGGACATCGAAGTCGTGCGGGTGCAGCGCGAACCTGACGACCGACTGCCCGGCGAGTACGAGCG
>JBILLP010000042.1:0-11476 GCA_044376025.1 Bradymonadia bacterium | reverse complement strand
TTGGTTGAGAGGACTCGGCGAACTCGGAGTGAACATGCGGAGAATCGGTCTGCTTGGGTGGTTGGTGTCGCTTCCGGTGGCGTCGATGGCGTGGGCGCAGGAGCCTGCCGGTACACCGGACTCCACGGCAGGGCAGTCGGGTGGTGACGGCGCGGCGGGCGAGGCCCCGACCGAGACGGCACCCGCAATCCCGACGGCTCCGCCTGTGACGCCGAGCGTCGATGCGCTGCGGCCGGCGATGCAGCCGCGCGCCTTCGAGGACTTCGCGGCCGCCAACCCGGCCGCGCCCGGGCAGGACCCTGCCGGGCCCCAGATCCGGCTGATCACCGAGGATGAGCTCGCCGGAGAGCAGCAGTCCTACCCCTACATCGAGTGGCACGGCTACTTTCGCTTCAGGGCCGACGCCTTCTCGAACCTCGACCTCAACACCGAGGGCACCTCGCCCATCCTGCCTCCCATCGAGCAGTTGATGGACGCGTCGAAGACGTCGGACTTCGGCTCCTTCCCGAGCGACGCGACCGACAGCGATGGCGACCCGGTCGACCTCACGAAGTTTGCAGACAAGGATGCTGAGCTCCTCGGCGGCGCGAACATCCGGATGCGGCTCCGGCCCATTTTTCACCTCGGCGAGAACCTTCGGGTCCACCTCGAGATGAACATCCTCGATAACGTCGTGCTGGGGTCGACGCCTGACGGCTTCGACCCAAACAACCTCAAGGCACAGCGCATCGACACCCCGCTGCTGGCCTTCTCTGGGAGCCAGAGGCCCCCGACCATCGCCTCGGCCGGCCGTGACTCGGTCTCGGTGACGCAGGCCTACGGCGAGCTGCGGTTCTTCTTGGGCAGCCTGAGGCTCGGGCGCATGGCATCGCAGTGGGGCCTGGGCATGCTGGCCAACGGCGGCGGCAACTACTCGGCAATCTCGGAGCCGCGCGTGTCCTACCGTGGCGTCTCGATGGCGGGCCACGGCTGCCTCGACTGCGACTACGCCGACTACGTCGACCGTGCGCTGGTCTCGTCGAAGTTCTTCGGGACCTATGTGGTCGCCGCGTGGGACTACAACGTCTCGGGGCCGACGGACTATGCGTCGTGGGACTACTTCGGGCAGCCGATGGATGTCTCGCAGGACGACGACGTGACCAGCCTGGTGTTTGCGGCCTTCCAGCGGCCGTTGCTGCCCGAGGATGTCGCCGAGCGCAACCGTCGCCTCAAGGAGCTGCGCCTGCCTGCGTGGGACTGGGGCGCCTACTTCGTGTATCGCTCACAGGGCATCAGCGCGGAGACGTTCAACGGGGTCTACGACTCGAAGCCTGCCTACGCCGAAGAGAAGTGGGCTCCCCGGGGAGCGGAGGCCTACATCCCCGACTTCTGGGTACGTTTCCAGTCAGAGCCGTCGGCGACTGAGCGCTATCGCCTCGAGATCGAGGCCACCGGCGTCTTTGGAACCATTGAGAATGCGACGATCGAGGGCTCCACCCCCGTGCCGGTACGTTACCGCGATATCAGCCAGCTTGGAGCCGCGCTCGAGTTCGAGGTGCAGCAGAACGAGCTCGTGACCGGCCTGAACGCCGGCTACGCGTCGGGGAGGAGCCTTGACGCCTGTTCAGACGCGGAGACCGCCGCCGGCACCTGTGAGGATGTTCTGCCGACCTTTGCGGTGCGCGATGGATGGAAGCCGAACACGCGTGAATCCAAGCTCACCAACTTCAGGTTCGACCGCAACTACACCATCGACATGATCCTCTTCAGGGAGATCATCGGTACGGTCACCAACGCCATCTACGCCAATCCCTTCATCCAGTACGACTTCATGGCGAAGCAGAACGACGTGATGGGCGTCCGGCTTGACGTGATCTCGTCGGTGGCGGCGAACGCGGAGTTCACGCCGTCGGGCGAAGGCTACTACGGCACCGAGACCGACCTGACGCTCTACTACCGCGAGCCGCGCTACGGTGCCGACATCGCCTTCGGCTACCTCTTCACCGGCTCGGCGTTCGACGGCAAGGCTGGACGGGCTCGCCTCGAGAGCGTCTACGACGTGTACCGCGATCGTGACGGCTTCAAGTTGAAGTACGAGCAGGACGTCGACGCCGCGAACGCCTGGTCTCTGCAGGGACGCTTCTTCTGGGCCTTCTAGGGCCGCACCGCCGGCTCGCCTCGACCCGAGAGACCCGCATGACCGGCCTCTGCACACGCTCACTCCCCCCGCTCGTCGTCCTTGCGGCGTCCTTGATGGCGAGCGCCTGCGGAGGCGCTGGCGCGTCGGCCCCCGTGAGCGGTGCCTTCGTCTCGGGCGGTGAAGAGGAACGGTTTCGCGAGGGAGCCAGCGCCCAGCAGGCGGGCAGGCTCGATGAAGCCGAGGCGCGCTACCGGGCGGCCCTCGCGGCGAACCCGAACTACCTCTCCGCGCTGCTGGCACTCGGCCGCCTGCTCGAGCTCAGGGAACGCCCCGCCGAGGCGCTTGACCCCTACGTCCGTGCCGTGGCGCTGCGCCCCAACCTGACCGATGCCCTGCTCGGCTCCGCGCGTTGCAAGCTCGCGACCGGAGACGTCGCGGGCGGGGCTGCCGATGCCGCTTCTGCCCGGGAGCTCGCCGCCGCGGCGGGGTCGCGCACGCAGCAGGCTGAGGCGCTGTCGCTGCAGGGAGAAGCCTTGCTCGCGCGCGGTGACGAGGCTTCGGCGGCGACGGCGCTCGAGCAGGCCATTGAGCTGGACCCGGGCAGTTCGAGGTCCCGCCTGGCGCTCGCTCGGCTTCGGGTCAGGCACGGGAGCAGCAGGGACGTGGTCGACGCGCTCGGCCGCGCGGTCGAGTACGAGCGCGATCCGCGGCGACTCCTCGAGGCGGCAGAACTGCTGGTCTCGGTCTCGCAGCTGCCGGCCGCCGTCCAGGCGCTCGAGCGCGCCGCAGCCCTGCTGCCCGGCGATGACGCCATCGAGTCGGCCCTGGCAGAGGCCTACCTCGGCAACGACAACCCCGCCGCCGCGGCGCGCCTCGCCGAGAAGGTGATCGCGCGCGGCACGGCTCCGGCCCGGGCGCTGGCAGCGAGGGCGCGATCCGAGCTCGCGATGGGACGCCCGGAGCAGGCAGTGGTCGACCTTGCGACACTGGAGGGCATCGCGCCTGGCGCTCCGGCGACCGCAGAGCTCGCGGGTGATGTCGCCGTGGCGCAGGGCAGGCCTGCCGATGCGGAGCGGGCGTACCGGCTTGCGCTGTCGGGCGGCGCGCCGGCGCGTGGCGCGAGCCTGGGACTGGCGAGGATCCTGATGGCGCGCGGGGCCTGGCTCGACGCTGTCACGGTGCTGGAGCCGCTGTCCGCGGGTGCGACTTCGCCCCGCGCGGTGCGTCCGATGCTCGCAGACGCCTACCTGCGTGCGTCGCGGCCCGATCTGGCGATCCCGCTGCTCTCAGAGCTTGCGCTCGAGACGCCGGCCGACGCGGAGGCCAACAGCGCGGTTGCCCGTCTGGCACTCGAGCACCCGAACACGCTCGAGCCCGTGACGGTACTGCGGCATGCCCGGCTGGCGTTTGATGCCGCCGACGGAGCCCTCACGCGGTTCAGGGTCGTCCTGGTCGACGCACTGCTGCTGAACGGCGAGCGCGATGAGGCGGCGGCCGTGGTCGAGGCGGGGCTTCGCCTCGCCCCGAACCAGCGCGACCTGGTCGAGCGGCAGCGGAGGATCCGGTCGCGATGATGAGATCCACGGTCGCGACGCTCGCACTTGCGGGGCTCCTGGCGGCGTGCGGGGCGTCGCCGCACGGTGCCTCGCCCTCGACGGTGCCCGCAGCGGCGGCCACGGTCTCGGTTGGTCGGCCCGGTGAGTCGCTCGTGTCGCAGCATGCCGCAGTCGCAGCCGATCACCCCGCCGCAAGCCGCATCGGCGCAGAGGTGCTCGCCCGGGGAGGCAACGCCGCCGACGCCGCGGTCGCCACCGCCCTCGCACTCGGCGTGGTGAACCCCTTCGCATCCGGACTCGGCGGAGGCGGCCTCGCGGTGACCTCGTTCGAGGCTGGTCGAGTCGAGATCCTGAACTTCAGGGAGCGCGCGCCTGCGTGTGCGACCCCCGAACGGTACGCATCCGCGCCGGCAGACGCGTCACGGGTCGGAGGACTGGCCGTGGCGATCCCGAGCGAGCTTGCGGGGCTTCGTGAGCTTCATCGCCGCTTCGGCCGCCTGCCGTGGGGAGACGTGGTCGAACCGGCCGCTCGGCTCGCGGAAGCCGGGTTCGAGGTCACCGACCTCTACCGCGACCGGGTTTCCCGCATGCGGCCCGGCTCGTTGGGGCCGGAGTTCGACGCTCTGTACGCCCCACCCGCGACCGGGCTTCGCCAGAACCCGGCACTTGCCCGCACGCTTCGCGCGCTGGCGGGCGACGGCGAGGCCTCGACCGCAAGCGAGGACTATGGGGGTCACATCGTGGCCGCAGTGACCGCGGCGGGCGGCTGCCTCACGCTCGACGACATGGCGCGCCCCGACCTGGCGCTCTGGCAGCAGCCGCTGGCCTTCGACTGGCACGATCTGCGGGTCTTCTCGGCCGGCCTCCCAAGCGCGGGGGGTTACGTCGTGGCGCAGACGCTCGGGCTTGTCGGCGGCATCGAGGTCGACCCGTCGACCGCGGCGGGGGCGCACCGCTGGGCCTGGTCGATGGCCCACGCCTTCGCCGACCGGGCGGTCCTCGGCGATACCGACCGGTCACGCGCGCTGCTGCCGCGGCTGCTCTCGCCCGCACGGGCGTTGGAGCTGAAGGCGTCGTTCTCCCCCGACAGCATGGGGCCTGCCGAGCGGTTCGGCGCGCACTGGGTGCCCGACGACCACGGGACCTCGCACCTGTCGGTTGTCGACGCGGAGGGCCACGCCGTGGCGCTCACCACGACCATCAACGGGAACTTCGGGTCGTGGGTGGTGGTGCCTGAGCTCGGGATCGTGCTCAACAACGAGATCGACGACTTTGTGACGCGGCCCGGCACGGCGAACCTGTTCGGCCTGGTTGGCTCCGAAGACAACCTCGTGGCGCCCGGAAAGCAGCCGTTGAGCTCGATGTCGCCGACGCTGGTGTTTGATGAGACCGGCCTGCTGGGTGCCGTCGGCGGCAGCGGAGGCCCGCGCATCGCGTCGGGGGTCGCGCTGGTGCTGGGAGCGCTCGGCCGGGGCGCCGATCCCGGGACTGCGGTCGCTGCGCCTCGGCTGCACCACCAGTGGATGCCCTTTGCGGTCGCAATCGAACCGGGCCTGGAGCCCTTGGAGGCATCGCTGCGCGCGGCAGGCCATGAGGTTCGGGTTGAGCCGTTCGTGTCGGCGATCCAGGCGATCTGGCGGGGTACCGATGGCGGGTGGCTGAGCGGCTCGGATCCGCGCAAGGGCGGAGCGCCGGCGGGGTTCTGACGAGCTGCGAGCGGGGTCGGACCACCGCCGAACCGGCGCGTCGACTTTTTGCCGCGCGCCCCTGCCTGTGAGACAAGGGGATGTCCCGCGGTGGACTACCGCGATTTGCCCACATCGACCATGTCCGAATCGCATCGCTCCACCGGTCGCAACAGCGACGTATCGGATCTCGCCGGCCGCAGCATCGAGCTCGACCACCGCTACGCGGTCGGTGACTCGATCTACCGGGGTCCGCTGGCCACCCTGTATACGGGCACATGGGTTACCTTCGACCGGCCGGTGCAGATCCGCCTGTACGATGCGCTTGTCAGGCTCCGGCTGCGCCACCGTGACACGATGCGGATCAAGGGCCTGGTCGAGCAGACCGCGCCGAGGCTTCAGGGTCCGGGGCTGCCTGACATCATGGACGTGGGGGCTGAGGAGCCGATGAAGCCCTTTTTGGTGATGCGGCTTCCGCCCGGCGATCTGCTGGCGAATCACCTGAAGGCCGGTCGAACGTTCGAGCCCGACGAGGTTGCGGCGATCGTCGATGATGTTGCCCTCGCGCTCCAGGCCTGCCGAGAGAAGGGGTCGCCCCATCGCGGGCCGACCGCTGACCGGGTCTGGGTCAAGGAGGACGGCGGTGCGGTACTCCTCGGGTTTGGCGAGGTGCTCTACCGGGACGACTCCCTGAACATGGGCAGCGCGCCGGCGACCGAGCTTGTGTGGCACCTTCCACCCGAGGCGTTCGCGCAGGCGGTCGAGAGGGTCGAGTCGGGGCCTGACTCCGGGGAGTTTGTCGGCACCGGCTCAGCGACCGGCCGGCTCCGGGCCAACGCAGGAGCCTACGTCGACCGAAACGCAGAGGACTCTCCCCGCGCGGAGGTCTACGCGCTCGGGTGTCTCGCCTACCAGGCGATCAACGGGCATCACCCCTTCTTCCTCAAGCTCGGCGACCCGGCGGCGGGCATCAAGGCGACGCTGACCGATGAGGCGCTCGACCTGCGGGGGGTCCCGGCGGACGCGGAGTTCGCAGCGCTGGTTCACCGCGCGATGCACCGCGACCCGGAGCAGCGCTTCGCCTCGCCGGCGGAGTTTGCCGCCGCACTCGATGCAGCCTTCGAGGACGAGGAGGCGGACCAGCTCGAGGAGCCCGCACCGGTGCGGGCGCTCGCTGTCGGCACGGGCGCGGTGGTCGACGACCTGCAACGGAAGCTCTCCCTGTGGCGCTGGGCGGCCGTCATCGGCATTGCCGGGCTGCTCGGCTACATCGGGTACGACCAGTTTCGGCCCTACTCGATCGTGATCACCTCGGAGCCGTCGGGGCTCGACCTCGTCGAGGTGGTCGGGCACACGACCGAGCCGATCGGGAGGACACCCGCCGTGCTTCCGCACAGGTCCCTGCATGATGCGGTGCAGCTCCAGGTGGTCGGCAGGGACGGCGAGAAGGGTCCGATGTCGACCCACGACCCGAAGGACTTCCAGGACCTCGGTCGCTGCCGCAGGCTCCAGCTTCAACTGGCCTTCGACAACCCGGCCCCATCGCAGTAGCTGGGCTCCAACACCTGCTCGGAGCAACGGCCATGCGCAACACCCTTGGGCTCTCCCTCCTGCTGTTGGCGGCATCGTCGTATGCCTGCGGTGACAGCGGGGGCGGGGCCGACCGCGGCGACGATACCTTCGGAGACGTCACCGATGAGGGTCCCGGCGATCACGCCGGCAGCGGCGATGTCGAAGACGGGGGTGACGACACGGGCGACGCTGACGCGCCGAGCGACTCGACCGCCGACGTCGACGATGACGCAGATGCGGGCGACGTGGGCTGCGACGACGCGCCGGTGACGGTCCTTCGACGGATCGAGCTGGGCGACGCGCAGATGGTTCTGAGGAGCGATGGCTCCTGGACGCTCGAGAGGGCGGGTGTGGCCGTCGTCGCAGGCGGCCCCGCCTGTGAGGACAACGCAGCCGGCAGGCGCCTTTCGATCCGCGTGGGCGTTCGGAACCCGGCAGTCCGGAGCGCCTTTGGGGCCGTGATCGTCACGATGACGGGCCCCGCGTCGGGCGTGTCCTGGTTCGAGCCGCGGGGCGTGCCCGAGGTCACCGATGAGGGCGCGGGCGGGGTGCTGCTGCGCTGGAGTGCTGCGGGAGGCCCGGGCGGCACGATCGGGCTGCGGTTCACGCGCGCGGCGGACCACTTCATCGACCTGGCGGTCGAGTCGACGATCGAGGGCGCCCGGGTGGGCGAGCTCAGCTGGAACGTCGGACCCGCGGAGTCCTTCATCGGGCTCGGCACACAGACGACCGGGATGGACCTCCGCGGCCGCAGGTACCGGCTCTGGACGCAGGAGCAGGGCATCGGCAAGCCCGAGGGAGACTCAGGGTTCCCGTTGGCGAACGCCCGCGAGGCGGCCTACGCGCCAATGGGCGTGCTCCACAGCTCTGCCGGCTACTCCGTCTACGCCGCAACCGACGCGGTCGCCGAGCTCGAGCTCGCGAGCGAGTCCGGTGACCGGGCGACCTTTCGCTCTGCCGGTGAACTGCCCGCGCTGCGCATCACGACATGGCAGGGTGCCGACGAGCTCTCGTCGAGGCTGACCGAGGTGGTGGGCCCGCCACCCGATGTGCCGGACTGGGCCTTTGCGCCCTGGAACCACGCCGTCGGGGGACCGGCGGAGCTTCGCCGCGTCGCGGAGCTGCTGCGCAGCGAAGGCGTGCCCTCGTCGGCCATCTGGAGCGAGGACTGGATCGGCGGCTCGCAGACCGCCACAGGGTTTCGGCTGTCGTACGCATGGGAGTGGTCCGCGGCGCAGTACCCCGACCTGCCGGGAGACATCGCGTGGCTGCATGCCCGGGGGTTTGCCTTCCTGGGCTACTTCAACCCGTTCGTGCCCTCGCCGACGCGCATGTTCCAGGAGGGCGTCGCGGGCGGCTTCCTGGTGCTGAACGACCGCGGACAGACCTGGACCACCACCGACCCCGCCTTTCGACAGACCAGCATGGTCGACCTGACAAACCCCGCAGCGGTCGCCTGGCATCGGGGCTACCTTGACCGGGCGGCGACCGAGGTGGGCCTTGACGGCTGGATGGCCGACTTTGCGGAGTGGCTGCCGCTCGACGGGCGCCTGGCATCGGGGGACCCGTGGCTGGAGCACAACCGCTACCCGCTCCGGTACCAGGCCGCGAACCGCGACTCGCTCGACGCCGCCGCGGGAGACGGCCCGCAGCGCAGGCTCTTCTTCTCGCGTTCGGGCTGGGCCTCGACCCGAGGCGCCACAGCCTCGACCGCGCCAGTGCTCTGGGCCGGCGACCAGAACACCGACTGGAGCCTCGATGACGGCTACCCGTCGGTCGTCCCGATCTCGGTCCACGTCGCGGCCGCCGGCGTCTCGATGTTTGGCTCCGACATCGCCGGGTACACGTCGGTGACGGTCCCGAACACGACCAAGGAGCTCTTCTACCGCTGGACCACCATGGGTGCCTTTCACCCGGTGATGCGGACCCACCACGGCTCGGACAAGTGCGGAAACTGGTCGTTCGACCGCGACACGGAGACAACGGCGCACTTCAGGCGCTACGCGTCGATCCACACGCGCCTCTTCCCCTACCTCCGCGAAGGGCTGCGGACCGCCCGGGCGGGTGGGGGACCCATCATCCGGCATCCTTTCTTCGAGGCACCCCGCTCAAACTGGGTTGACGCCGGGTACGCCTGGTTTGTCGGCCCCGCGATGCTGGTTGCGCCCGTGCTCGACGCCGGGGCGACGTCGCGGACGACGGCGCTGCCCTCGGGAAGCTGGTGGCCGCTGTTCGGGGGCGAACGGCTTGACCTGGGTGTCGCGCCGGGGCCGTGGGTGCCCGTCACGGTCGACGCCCCCCCGACCGAGATCCCCGTCTTCGTCAGGGCTGGCACGGCGCTGCCGCTGCTTCCGCGCGTGCCGGACTCCTTCTACGGCGCGACCGAGACCGGCGTGACGCAGCTCTCGCAACTCGGCGGCTCGCTCGAGTTTGCCCTCTACCCCACCGTCGCGGGGAACGCGTCGGGCAGCTACGGCGAGGCCCGCGTCACGGCGGAGGCTGTCGGCGACGGCGCGGCGCCCTTCGCCGGGGCCTCGGTGCTCGGCGTCGCGCTGCCGACCTGCACCGGCATCGAGGGCGAGTCCTGTGTGTCTGGCGACGGGCGCAGCGTCTTGGTGATCGGCGACGCGCGCATCGAGGCCGGCGCCTCGACCGTCGAGGTGTCGGGGTCCGGCGGCGCGCTTGTCCGGGTCAGCAGCGCGGCCGCGGCGTGGGGCGACCTGGCACGCGCCACCGAGCTCACGAACCTCTCGCCCGACATCCCGCCCCCCTGCGAGGCGGAGTGACCCGTCACCGTGCGTCGGGGCTAGACAAACCAGTCGATCACCGAAGACTGCCCGATGCGGAGCAGCACCGCACCCTGCTCCGGCCATCGCTGCACAGCGACCCCGCCGCGGACGACGTCGACGCGAACCTGCCAGCCGCGCGCACCAGCGGAGATCGGTAGCGCGACCTCAACGACCTCGTTCCAGGCAGCGCGGCTCCCCGGATCGCCCGGCTCGACCTGCAGGGACTCTCCGGGCCCCTCATCGTCGGCCGCACGCCACCAGAACCGGACCAGGAGCGCCTCCTCACGGGCGCGCCGGAGCGACGAACCATCGAGGCGCAAGAAGAGGCTGGCATCGTCGTGGATCGCGAGGACCCTCGTCAGGTAGGGCTGGCTCCAATTCATCGCGCCCCGAGGCGTCGCATCGAGCCAGAGCGCCCTGCTCCACTCAAAGAAGCTCGTCTCGCGGCCATCGACGACGACCTCACCCCACGGAACCGTCAGCGCCGCGGCGCCGACCGAAGAGGCGTGCGGGCCTTCGATGGGGCGCTCGAGCTCAGGCGGAGGCGTGAGCCTGAGGGCGACAAACACGCCGAGGCAGTGGGTCCGGAACAGCAGGTCGAACTCTTCGTCCATGAAGCTGTTGAAGTCGTCCCCATACCACCAGAACCAGTCCGACCCCTCTGCGCGAAGCAGTGACTCCCTCGCCAGCACGACGTCGGGCGCGGCGCTGCCGCGGGCATCGCGCTCTCGCTCCCATGCCCTGCGGGTCGCGTAGAGCACCTCCCAGGCCCGGTTCTTCGCCTCGACCCCGATCCAGATCCTGAAGCTGGCGTGGATCCAGGAGCCGCTGTGGAGCTGGTCGATCGTCGGTGGACCGGGCGCGCGAAAGACCTCTGCCCCGAGCGCGGTGGTGATGTCGGGGGCGCGCTCGATGGCGCCGTACAGTGCCTCCAGGAAGTCGCGACCGTTGGCCGGGTAGTTCTCCCAGGCATTCTCACCGTCGAGGATGATGGGGACGACGGGAGCCGGCAGCCCGGACTCCGAAGCGGCGCGACGGACCTCGCTGACGAAGTCCTGTGCAGCCCACTCGGCGTCGGCGCGCGCGTACGAGAATCCGATCCGGTCTGACAGGTCGTGGTGCCTGAACAGAAGGCCGAGTTCTCCCTCTTCGGTCTGGAGCCGGTGTGGCGAGCATCGCTCAGCGGACCAGGGCTCCGAGCCGCGTCGCTGAGACGCCTTGAGGACCTCCTCGTCGCTGCCGATCCAGCGAACGCCCGCCCGGGCGAACGCCGCCGCGGCAGCCGGCGAGACCGACCCCTCCGCGGGCCACATGGCCTCGACAGGCGCACCGCACCACGCAGCGACGCGGTCGAGGCTCCGCCTGACATGCAGGTCGGCATCATCGGGCGCCTCGAAGGGCTCCGCGGGCATCGGGTGCTTCGGCAGGGCAACCCGCGCGCTCCGGCCATCGATGACGAGCGGCAGGATCGGATGCCCCCACGGGGTCGCGCAGATCTCGACCTGGCCGCGCCTGGCGAGCTCACCCCATCCGGCGCCGAGCCGGCGGAGCAGCGCGAGCTGGATCTCGATGATGCGACGCACATGCTCATCGGTGTAGCCGCGCTCCATGTCGCGGAGCTCACGGAGCTCGGCAAAAAGGTGGTCGGCGCTGAAGCCGCACCATTGCAGGTTGAACAGCGCCCGCAGGTCGATGAGGTCCTGGCGGCGCCACCGTTCGGGGTGGGCGGCCCCTGAGCCGTCCTCGCCGCGAAGC
>JBILLP010000425.1:0-3698 GCA_044376025.1 Bradymonadia bacterium | reverse complement strand
GCGGCGCGCTGCCCGTGGCGCGGCCCCGGTGCTGCTGCTCGGGCCGACCGGGGCCGGCAAGTCGCACCTCGCCCGACGCATCCACGACTGGTCGCGACCCGGTCGCCCCTTTGTGCAGGTCAACTGTGCGGAGTTTGCGCCCTCGCTGATCGAGAGCGCCCTCTTCGGGCATGTCCGCGGAGCCTTCACCGGGGCCGCCCGGAACCACGTCGGTGTGATCGCCGCGGCCGACACAGGCACGCTCTTCCTTGACGAGATCGGCACGCTCTCCCCCGAGCTGCAGTCCAAGCTGCTCGTCGTGCTCGACCAGCGGGTGGTCAGGCCGGTCGGCTCGAACACCCCCTCTCGCATGCTCGACCTGAGGTTTGTCGCAGCGACCAACCTCGACATCGAGCAGGCCGTCACCGCGGGGGTCTTTCGCGAAGACCTCTACGCCCGGCTCCGGGGCATCGTGCTCAAGGTTCCGCCGCTGTCTGCGCGCAGGCCCGATATCCTGCCGCTGCTGACGAACGCCGCGGGGCGGCACTCCCACGCGGAGTTTACGCCCGACACCCTCGAGGCGCTGCTGATCCACGACTGGCCCCACGGTGTCCGCGAGCTGCTCCTGCTCGGCGAGCGGCTCGCCCAGGTCTCGGCGCCCCGCATCGAACTCCACGCACTGCCCGAGCCGATCCGCTCGCTGCTCGCCGCCGGCCCGCGCAAGGCCGGCCAGGCGCCGAGCGTCGGTCTGCCTGCGGCGCCGGCGGCAGCCGCGATCCCGCTGGGAGCCGGGCAGCCGGGCAGGGCCGAGGTGCTCGCCGCGCTCCGCGCCGCCGGGGGCGTCAAGTCGACCGCCGCCAAGCGCCTCGGCATCCATCGCACCCAGTTCTACCGGCTCCTCGAGCGCTACGGCATCGACGACGACTGACCGCGCCGCCCTACCAGTCCCACCGCACCGAGGCGCCGCCCGGCAGCGGGCTCACCTGCACCGCCGGGGAGAGCTCGCGCGAGTACCACCAGCTCAGCAGGGCCGCGCCGCCGCAGAAGGCCCCCGCCGCAAAGGTCGCGTTCGCCGCCGTCGCGTAGCGCACCGACGACCGGTCGATCTCCTCGCGCCGTTCGAGGCTCGCCCCGCCCGACGACAGGTCGTAGCGTGCCGCCTCGTTCGACAGGCTCGAGGCCCGCACCGAAAGCGTCACGCCCGCGCCCGTCAGCACGGCCGCCGTGACACCGAACCAGGTCGCCACGAAGCGGCCGCGCCGCATGCGCTCGGCATCTTCGCGGGCCCAGGCCTCGAGGCGACGCGGGGCCTCGACCAGCCCCGGCTCCAGCAGCTCGTTCAGCGACACCGTGTCGCCCGGCCCGACCGTGACCGAGGCCGTCCACTCCCCGACCGAGGCCCTGCGGATCCGCAGCGTATGGGTACCCGGCTGAAGGTCGATCGAGACCGCTCCGACCGGCGAGGGCGTCAGCGCCCTGCCATCGAGCTCGATCACCGCCTGTTCGGGCTGGCTCACCCGCAGCTCGACGCGGGCCTCGTCGCGCCATCCCGTGGCCGCGAGCACGCGCCGCGCCTCGGTCAGCTCCGCGCCAAAGGGCAGGTCGGCCGCCGGGCAGTCCGACGATGAGAGGGGTCGCAGCCGCGCCGCGGCACGCTCCAGCGCCCCGGCCGCGATCTCTGCCCGTGCGAGCAGGAGCTCCGTCCGCGCATCGCGCGCCACCAGGTGGACACACTCCGCGAGCAGCACCGCCCGCGACGACTCGAGCGTCTCGGCGAGCTCCTGGTAGCACCACCGCGCGAGGCTGTTCGCCGGCGAGTCGAGCCGCAGCGACTCGCCTCCGCGGCAGACATAGTCAGACAGGCGGACCCCGCCGGCCGGCGAGACCAGCGGCGTGTCGCTCCATGCCATCGACGGCAGCAGCGTCAGCAGCACCAACGCCACACAGCGTGTCACAAGCTTCAAGGCTTCGCCTCGCGAAGGTGTCGCAACGGGTCGACCGGTCGGTCCTCGATGAGGGGAGGCTGCGCGGTCTCGCCGCCGGCGTCCAGTCCTGTGTCACGGGCGGGTGCGGTGGGCTCGGGTGCCGGTCGTCGTGATGCCTGCGGTCGGCCGGCCGCTGACGTCGCGGGGCCCGGCGCGGCATCGGCTTCTGCGGGCCGCGTCGGGATGGCGGCTGTGGCGGCACCCGAGCCGGCGGTATCGTCTGGGTCGTCGCGGGGCCCCGGCCGCCCCGCCGCGGCGGTGTCGTCTGCGTCGTCGGCCTCTTCGGCAGGCGCGTCGGAGCCGGCGGCACCCCGGTCGGCGTTGTCCCCGCGGCCGCTGCCGAGCACCAGCCAGAGGCTGAAGACCAGCGTCGCGAGCGAGAAGATCACCAGCTCGGGCCGCGTGACGAGCCAGTTCGCCGCGCCGCGCCTCGGGTTCGCGAGCGCGGCGAGGCACTCATCGATGCGCTTGATCAGCTCGGTCGCATCCTCGGGCCGCTGCTCCGGGCGCTTCGACAGGCAGCTCCTGAGCAGCGACCTGACGCCCCGGGGGAGCTCCACCGGCAGGCCCGCCAGCGTCGGTGTCGCGCTGATGTGCTTGCGCTGCCAGAGCTGCTCGGTCGAGGCGTCGAAGAGCGGCTGCCCCGACAACAGCTCGTACAGCACCACGGCGAGCGAGTAGAAGTCCGACGACTCGCCGACCAGGTCGCACCGGCACTGCTCCGGCGAGGCATAGCGGGCCGTGCCGACGAAGGCGCCCGCCTCGGTGAGCTGGGCGCCCGACCGGGTGTCGCGCGCGATGCCCCAGTCGCAGAGCCTGGCCCGCACCTCTCCCTCGACGACGTCGAGCAGGATGTTCTCGGGCTTGACGTCGCGGTGCACCACGCCGAGCGCGTGTGCGGCTCCGAGCGCCTTGGCGACCTGGCGGATGATCGCGAGCGCCTCGGGCGCGGGCATCGGAGTCGGGCTCTGCGACAGCGGCCAGCCCGAGATGAACTCGGTCACCAGGGCGAGCTGCCCGGTCGGGGACTCGAGCACCTCGAACAGCCGCACGACATTCGGGTGGTCGAGCTGCGCGACCACGACCGCCTCTGCCTCGAGACGGGCCCGGGTGACGGCGTTGCGATCGTGCCGCGGCTTGAGCACCTTGATCGCCACGATGCGACGTGTCCTGAGGTCGATCGCCCTGAAGACGGTGCCCATGCCACCCGATCCGACCGTCTCGAGCACCTCGTATCGGGTCTGCCAGCCGAGCACGTCTGACGTGGCCGAGGCGGCGATCGGCCTCGGCATGACCGTGTCGACCCGGGTCTGCCCCGGCGCATCGCCCGACCAGGTCGGCGCATCGCCGGGGACACGGCGTCGCGCCCGCAGGTCGGTCCCGGGGTCGGTCGGGTCAGAGCCCGGCTGCGAGTCGGGGGGCAGGTCGTCGGGTGTGCCCTGCGCCGCGCCGCCCGCGTCGGGTTGATCTGGCTCGTTCTTCTGCAATGCTTCGCCCGCCTCGTGGCCGCTGTGCTGGTGCTGTGGGCCGAAGTCCACTGCAAGATTGATACCGGAGTCGCGGGGAACCGCGTCCCGAGCGTACGGATGTCGTCGATGCGCCTGAGACGGTCGACGGCGCCCGAAAGTTCCCACGGCCAGGCAATCCAGGGTATTCGACCGCGCTCCCCATCGCCCCCGACAAGGTCGCCCATGCCCGCCCTCCCGCTCGCCCGGCTTCCCCGTCTCGCCGCCC
>JBILLP010000426.1:0-3698 GCA_044376025.1 Bradymonadia bacterium | reverse complement strand
CGCAGACGTCTACCTCGAGCGAAGCGCCTGGCGGGAGTGGGAGACCATCGAGTCACTTGCGTCGGTCGCTGTGATCGGTCGAACGGGCTACGACGCCCCAGAGGCAGGAGGAGTCGAGCTGCCGGACATCTCGAGCACCGTCATCCGAACGAGCCTCAGCCATGGGGGCACGGTTGCGGCACAGTGGGTCCCGCCGGCGGTGCTGGCCGAGATCCGTCGGCTCGGCCTCTATCGCCTGGGGCCGTGAGGTGACTTCCCGCTGGGCGGTCCTCGGGCTCGGACGCGCTGGTCGCACGTTTGCCAGAAGGCTGCGCGCCGGTGGCCACCTCGCCTGTGTCTGGTCCCGCGGGCAGCAGACGCGCGACGCTGCGCGACGAGAGTGGCCTGATACGCTCGTGCTCGACCTGCCGACGCTGCCCATGCACGTCGATCGTGTGGTGGTGGCGGTTCCCGATGACCGCGTTGCCGCGGTTGCGGGGGTTGCCAGCCAGCTCTCCGGCGTCCGCGATGATCGGATCTGGTTTCACCTCTCGGGAGTCGCCCCGCTGTCGACCCTTGGGCCGGTCCGGGGTGTCCGGGCCGCCTGCCATCCGCTGCAGTCGCTGTCTGGCTCTCCCGAAGACGACGAGGCGCTGCGGGGAGCCTTCTTTGCGGTCGATGGTGAGTCTGGCGCTGCCGTCGAGGAGGCAGCCTGGCTGGTCGGACTCTGGAGCGGGGAGGCGACCCGGGTGGGCGACGCCGAACGCGTTGCCTATCACGTGGCGGCAGTCCTCGCCGGCAATGGCCCCTACGCACTCGTCCGTGCTGCCTTCCGCGTGACCGAGGCGGCTGGGATCGAGTCCCCGGCGCTCCGCCGCGGCCTCGCAGCGCTGCTCCGGGGCGCCGCCGATGTGCTCGAGCGTCGCGGGCCGGCCGAAGGCCTCACCGGGCCCTTTGCACGGGGTGACGCCGGTACGGTGGCTCGACACGTGGCCTGGCTCCGGGAGAACCCTGAGGCGGAGGCCCTGTACCAGGCGCTGGCGGAGCAGTGGCTCGACCTGTCAGCAGAACGCGGCCTGGGTGAGCAGCCGCTGGCTGCGCTCGCCGCAGCGCTTCACGCCGACGAGCGAAGTGGCTCGACCGACGCAACGACCTGACCATCCTCGACGCTCACCAGGACAGTCGCGGGCGCCTCGACGGTGCCCGACAGGATGAGCTCGGCGATGGGCGCCTCGACAAGCCGCTCGATGGTCCTCCGCATTGGGCGCGCGCCGAGCGCGGGGTCGAATCCGCCGGATGCCACGAGGTGGGTCACGAGCTCGTCAGACCACCGGTAGTGGATGCGGCGCTCGCTGCCGAGCCGGGCAGACGACCGCGCGAGCTGGAGCCTCGCGATGTGTGCGACCTCGTCCTGCGACAGCGAGAAGAAGACGAGGGGCTCGTCGATGCGGGCCCAGAGCTCGGGAGAGAAGTGGGAGCGAGCCGCCTGAACCACACGGTCGCGGCGAGCGTCACGATCACTCAGCCCACCCTGTTCTGCGCCCGAGAAGCCGACGCGCCGCTCGGGGCCGCGCGTAACCTCTGCCGCGCCGAGATTCGACGTCATGACGATCAGCGTCGACGAGAAGTCGACGGTCCGCCCCCGAGAATCCGTAAGGCGCCCCTCGTCGAGGATCTGGATCAACAGGTTCAGGACATCGGGGTGCGCCTTCTCGATCTCGTCGAGGAGCACGAGTTGGTAGGGGCGGCGCCTGACGCTCTCGGTGAGCTGTCCGCCCTGGTCGTGCCCAACGTAGCCCGGCGGCGAGCCGATCAGGCGCGCAACGGCGTGGGACTCCATGAACTCCGACATGTCGAAGCGGAGCATCGCGGATTCGTGATGGAAGAGCACCTCTGCGAGCGCCTTCGCGAGCTCTGTCTTGCCGACGCCGGTCGGCCCAAGGAAGAGGAGGCTGCCGACAGGCCGCTGCGACACGAAGCCCGCGTAGTTGCGGCGGAGGATCTGGGAGACCCGCGCGATGATGTCCCGATGGCCGACGATGCGTCCGGCGAGGAGCTCCTCGAGTCGGAGCATCTTCTCACGGTCCGCCATGAGGAGCTTCTCGGGCGAGAGCCCGGCCTGCTCAGCCACAACCGTCGTGACGAGCGCACGGTCGACCGCGTCGAGCCCCCGTCGGCGAGCGCGGCTGCCGGCGAGGTCGAGGGCACCGAGTGCCTTGTCGGGCAGGCGGCGGTCCTGGATGTAGCGGTGTGAAAGCCGAACGGCGGCCTCGAGCGCGTCCTCGCTGAACGTCACCCCGTGGTGCGCCTCGTACTGCGACTTGACGCCCTGCAGGATGCTGATGGCCGCCTGGGGCGTGGGCTCCTCGACGCGCACGGTCTGGAACCGCCGGGCGAAGGCGGCGTCGGTCTCGACGAAGGTCCGGTACTCGTCGAACGTGGTGGCACCGATGCATGCGAACTCGCCGCGCGCGAGGGCGGTCTTGAGCTCACCGGCGCCGTCCGACGCACCGTCGCCGCCGCCACCCATGCCGATCCACTGGTGGATCTCGTCAAGGAAGACGATCACGCGGCCGGCCCCAGCCGCGACCTCCTGCTTGAGCTGCTGGATTCGCTCGGAGAATGCACCGCGCAGGCCCGTGCCGGCGATCATCTTGCTCGCCTCGAGCTCGACCACGATCCGCCCTTCGAGGCCCGGCACCGGGCGTGTCCCGTCGGCCCCGACGATCCAGCGCGCGAGTCCCTCGACGACTGCCGTCTTGCCGACCCCGGGGTCCCCGAGAAGGAGCGGATTGTTCGTGCGGCGCTTGTTCAGGATGTCCACGAGGCGCTCAATCTCGTCGTCGCGCCCGACGACCGGGTCGATCTTGCCGTCGAAGGCGAGCAGGCTGAGATTGCGGCCGTGCTTGCAGAGCAGGGGGAACTGCATGTCTCGGAGCACGAGCTGGTGCCGCTTGACCTTGCCGTCTGCGGCGACGGTTCCCGCCGTTCCTGGTGCCGCAACGCGATTGACGGTCGGTGGCAGCGGAATCGACCGCGCGAGGGGTCTGGACCAGGCCGCCGCCGGGGAGGGCGCCGCCACGGGCGCATCCAAAGGCCGGGCAGGAGGGCGAGACGGTGCGGGACCCTTGTCCGACTCCTTGAGACGCGCGGCGAGCGTTCGCTCGGTGTCACGCCCGTCGTGCTCGGGCGCATCGTGTCCCGGGCGGTCCATGGCGCGTCTCCGGCGCCGGACGTCGTCTGGCTCCCGGAGCCCTCGCGCTGTGGGAGGCCCGTCATCACTCGCGGCATCGTCCGGCTCTGCCGCTGGCACAGGAGGCGCAGCAGGTCGTACCGGGCGTGGAATCCCGAGCGGGTCGCCCGAGCCGTTGGCGCCGAGCTGCCTGGTCGGCCGCGAGGGGTTGCGGTCCACGTGGATGAAGGCGTGGGGCCCGGTCGCGGCCTCGAGCTCAGGCTCCTGCTGACGCGCGAGCCGGCCGAGGGCCAGGTTCCGGATCTGCGCAACGTCGACCTCGACCTGCTCCATGAGCCGGTAGGCGGCACTGTCGACAAAGGAGCAGAGCGCGACGAGCACGTGGAGGCTGTTCACCTGGCTGCTCCGCGACACCCTCGCCACCTCCTCCGCGCGCCGCTGCACGCGCGAGAAGAGGTCTCCCGGCTCGACCGGCTTCTCCTGGATCGCATCGAGCAACCCCTCGAGCGTCACATCGCGGTCGATC
>JBILLP010000424.1:0-3710 GCA_044376025.1 Bradymonadia bacterium | reverse complement strand
CTCGGCCGCCTGGAGCGACGAGAGCTCTGCGCGCGAGGTCGCCGCGGAGTCGAGCAGCGTCGCCACGTCGGGGGCGGGCTCGGTGGTCGTCGCCGGCACCCTGCCGAGCGTCGGGGTGAGCTGGTCATCGCCCGTGAGCACGCGCAAGGTGTCGGTGGCGAGCACGATCGAGGTCTCTGCGCGTGCGAGGTCGAGTCGCGCCGCTGCGATGCGGGCATCGGCCTGGATCACGTCGACCGGGGGCGCGGCCTCCGCGGCGACCCTGATCCTCGCGCTCCGTGCAAAGGCGTCGGCGAGCTGCAGCGACTCCTCCGCGATCCGCTTCTGAGTCCGCGCTGCGACCCACTGCCAGTAGGCCATGCGTGCGCCGTAGCCGATGCGAGCGCGGGCCGCCTCAAGCTCGAAGCGGCTCCGCTCCAGCGCGGCACCAGCCTGGCGGGTCTGGTGGCGAACCTGCGTCAGGTAGTCGGTCAGCGGTACCAACATCGACGCCCGGAGCGCCGTCGATGAGGTCAACTGCGGAAAGCTGAACTCGAACGCAAAAAGCTTGGCGTCGTCCGGCAGCTCGCCTGATGCGACGTCCTGGACACCGACGAACTTGGAGCCGAAGCCTCCCGAATCGACCTCGGAAAGCCTGACATGGTTGGCGCTGAGCTCGACCCGAGGCGCATAGGCGAGCTGGGCGAGCCTGACCGCGAACGCCGCGGCCGCCTCCTGCGCCTCGAGCGCGTCGAGCGCGGCGCTCCGCTCCCGGGCGATCTGCTCGACCCGCTCAGGGGTGAGTCCGCCAGGCTCCTCGACCAGGATCGGCGTCGCCGTCGCGGCCTGCGCCCAGACGTTCGAGGCATAGACCACAGCCCCAACCCCGACGGCGACGCCTATCAGCGTGGCGATCACGGCATGCGACCCGCGACTGCTCCCGGGAGCCGGGGGCTCGCCTCCGTCCTCTCCGTCGCCATCATCGGTACCGGGGCGAGCACCGAAGAGGCCGCCGACGAAGCCAACGAACCGTCGACCGAGGTTCGAGGCGTCGTCGAGCAGCGAGTAGATCACCGGGGTTGCGATCAGGGTCAGCAGCAGCGCCAGGATCTGGCCACCGACGATGACACCGGCCGTTGCTTGGCTGTACCCGGCACCCTCGCCCTTCGAGGTGACGAGCGGAGCCATGCCGGCGACGAAGGCGATCGTCGTCATCAGGATTGGACGCAGACGGTCGCGGTTGGCGTGCAGGATCGCCTCGAGCCGGGGGACACCCTCTCGACGTAACTGCTCGGTGTGGTCGACCTGCAGGATGCCGTTCTTCTTCACGACGCCGAACAGCACGAAGATGCCAAGCATGGTGAACATGTCGAGCGACTGGCCGAGCAGCTTCACCGAGATCAGCGCGAACGGAAGCGTCAGGGGCAGCGTGATGATGATCGAGATCGGCAGGATCCACGACTCGAACTGCGCGGCGAGGACGAGGTAGACGAAGATCATGGCGAGGAGCAGCCCGCTGACGAACGACTCGCCGACCGCCTGCATCTCGCGGGTGCGGCCCGTCGGCATCGCGAAGACGCCCTCGGGCATCGGGTCCTCGCGCACCAGCCGCTCGAGCTCATCGCGCACCTGCCCGTCAGAGAAGCCCTGCGCCGGGTTCGCCATCAGCGTCACCTGCCGCTGTCGCGACACGCGGTTGATCTGTGTCGCGCCGTTGCCCTCCTCGAGCCGCACGACGTCGGAGAGGCGAACCGCTCTTCCGGTCGAGGACGGCACCGTGAGCAGCGACATCGAGGCGGCGTCGGCGCGGTAGTTCGACTCCGCCCGCAACCGGACATCGACCGTCTCACCGTCGATCGACATGTTCGAGACCACGGCGCCGCCGACGAGCATGTTCAAGGCCGCAGCGATGTCGCGGGTCCGCACGCCGAGGTCGGCGGAGCGGTCACGGTCAATGGCGACCTCGATCTCGGGGCGTGCCGCGACGATGCTGGTATCGACGTCGACCGCGCCGGGGTACTGCCGAAGCTTCTCGGTCAGACGCCCCACATAGGCCTCGAGTGTCTCGAGGTTCGGCCCGGCAAACATATACTGGAACGCTGCGGTGCTCTGGCCACCGCCACTGATCTCAGGGACCTCGTTGCAGGTTGTCCGGAGCTCGCGGGGCGCCTTCGAGAGCACGTCACGACGCACGTCGGCGATGATCGCCTCCTGGGACTTCTCGCGGAACTGCGGCGGTGTGAGCTGCACGTAGATGTGGGCGAGGTTCTGGGTGCGCGCATCGTCTTCGCCGATGGTCACGACCGTGTAGCGCACGTCGGGCAGCTTGCGGATCTCGGTCGCGATCCGCTCCGCGTGCAGCTCGGTGACCTGCAGCGGCGAGCCCTCGGGTGCGCGCACGGCGACGTCGAACCGCGCCGTGTCGTTCTTGGGCAAGAAGCCCTTGGGTGTGACGGCCGCGAGCCTCGGCACCGACATCAGCGTCAGGATCGTGATCAGCACGACGAGCCAGCGGGCGCGCATCGAGAACCGCAGCAGCACCATGTAGGCCGCCTCGATCGGGCGGTAGAAGATGTCCACGATGCGCTCGCCGAGCCCGCGCGGCGCTCCCTCGGGCTTGAGCTTGAGCCAGCGCGAGGCCAGCATCGGCGTCAGCGAGAAGCTCACGAACAGCGACACGAGGATCGAGAACGACATCGTGACGCCGAAGCTCGCCAGGAAGCGACCCGGGATGCCCGCGATGAAGGCGATCGGCATGAAGACCGCCACCAGCGAGATGGTCGTCGCGAGCACCGCGAGGCCGATCTCGCGCGTCGCCTCGATCGCGGCCTTGCGAGGCTTCACCTTCTTCTCGTCGATGTACCGCCAGATGTTCTCGAGCACGACGATCGCGTCATCGATGACGATGCCGACCGCCAGCGCGAGCGCCAACAGCGTGATGAGGTTGAGCGTGTAGCCGACCGCCTTCATCAGCGCGAAGGTGCTGATGACCGAGATCGGGATGGCCAGCGCCGCGATGACGGTGCTCCGCAGGTTGCCCAGGAAGAGCAGCACCACCAGCGCGGCGAGCGCCGACCCGACGATCAGGTGGTGCGTCACGGCCTCGGTGCTGGTCCTGATGAGCACCGACTCGTCGCGGACGACGTCGGCCGTGATGCCCGCCGGCAGGGAGCCGCGGACATCCTCGAGCCGCTGCTTGACCGCCTCGGCGACCGACACGGTGTTGGTCCCGGACTGCTTCCGTACGACGATCAGCAGGATCGGCTCGCCGTTCAGGCTTGCGAACGCCTCCGGCTCCGCGGTGGTCTCGACCACGCGGGCGACGTCGCGGACCCGGACAATCCGGTTGTTGACCTCGCGGACCGAGATGCTCGCGAGCGACTCGACGTCCTGCGCCCGACCGACCACCCGGACGGTTGCGTCCGTCGGCCCGCTCTCCGCGCGTCCACCCGGCAGCGTCAGGTTCTCGCTGCCGATCGCGCGAGCCACCTCGGGGGCGGTGATGCCGAGCTCGAGCAGCTTGAGCGGGTCGACGATGACCTGGAACTCTCGCTCCTGGGCCCCGACCAGCCTCGCCTCACCGACGCCGTAGACCGTCTCGAGGTTCCGGACGAGCTTCTTGTTGACCAGGTCGGCGAAGTCGGCGGGGTCGTATCCCTCTCCGCGCACGCCGATGTACAGGATGGGCTGCGCGCCGACATCGGCCTTGAAGACCAGCGGCGTCTTGGCGC
>JBILLP010000423.1:0-3717 GCA_044376025.1 Bradymonadia bacterium | reverse complement strand
GCGGGGATGAACCCGGTGAACGAGGCGAGGTACTCGTTGTCGTAGACGCCCGTCTTGTTGTTGAAGAGCTTGGCGGTACCTGTCTTGCCCGCCACCCTGAAGCCCGGGACCTTGGCATTGGTGCCTGTTCCGGCCTCTGACGTGACGGTCTCGAGCATCAGCGACACCTTCTCTGCCGTGGTCTCAGAGACCGCCTGGTGCAGCATCGTCGGGCTGAAGCGCTCATCGACGCCGCTCGGCCGCTGGATCTCACGAACAAGCAGGGGCTTCATGAGCCGGCCCCGGTTGGCGATCGCGGCGGTCGCCATGTTCATCTGGAGCGGAGACGCGGAGAACCCATACCCGTAGCTGAAGGTGGCGTGCTCGACCTCGCGCCAGGGCGGCGGCCTCAGCAACCCCGCGCTCTCGCCGCCGAGCCCGAGGCCGGTGTTGGACCCAAACCCAAAATCCTTGAGCAGGTCGTAGTGGTCCTTGGCCGACATCATGAGCCCCATCTTCAGGGACCCGATGTTCGAGCTGTACTGGATGATCTCCCAGACCGGGATGGCGCCTGCGGCGTGTGTGTCCCGGACCGTGTGGCTCCCGATGCGGTACGAGCCGAGGTTGCAGTCGATGATGGTATCGGGCGTGACGAGACCCTTCTCGATGGCGCCGGCAACGGTCACGATCTTGGCCGTCGAACCCGGCTCGAACACATATCCGACCGTCGGGTCGAGCCAGGCCTCTGCGGGGTACTGGTTCGCCAGGTTCGGGTCGAACGGCGGCCACGACGCCATCGCGCGGAGCTCGCCGGTCGCGACGTGCGACACGATCACGACTCCGGCCTGCGCTCCGAACGACTCGACCGTCTCTGCGAGGGCGTCCTCGACAAACTGCTGCAGCGGCAGGTCGAGCGTCAACAGCACGTTTGCGCCGCGCTTGGCATTGATATCCGGCATTTCGCCGAGCAGGTAGCCGCGGCGCCAGGCGTCACGGTGCAGCTCGTACTCGAGCACACCGCCGGCGAGCTCGGGATTGTACCGACGCTCGATGCCCGACAGGCCCTCTACGCCGTCACCCTGGATCGCGCCGATCGTGCGTCCCGCCATCGCACGGTAGGGGTAGATGCGGCGATACTCCGGTGTGGAGTAGACGGCGTCGATTCCGTGCGACGAGAGGTTCGCGATGATCTGCTCAGCACGTGCCGGCGGCATTCGCCGCTCCAGCACGAAGTACTGCGGGAGCTTCGAGCGCTCCTCGGCAGGCGTCCGCACCCAGCTGTCGAACCGCGCCGCGTCGAACTCCTCGAGCGCCTCGAACTGCTTGCGCACGAGGCCGGCGCAGTAGGCGGCGGCGGCCGGGGTCTCGATCACGACGCCCTCTTCGTCAGGCGCGCCGCACCTGACCTGCACGCTATCGAGGTTGGCTGCTGCCTTGGCCGCCTCTGCCCGGGTTGACGCGTACGGAGTCGTCTCGTTCGAGAAGAAGTGGCGGGGGTCGAACAACAGCGTCGGTGCGTGGACGCTCTGGGCGAGCTCCCGCCCACTGCGGTCGAGGATGGCGCCGCGGGGCGCCCTCACCTTCTGCGTGGTCGTGCTCCGCCAGTCGCCCCGCGCGAGGTGGGCCTCCGCACGTACGATCTGCAGGTCGTAGGCCCGCAGCGTGACCGCCACGAAGCTCAGCAGCAGCGCGCCGAGGACTAGGTACATGCGCTTGGCGACGGTCTCGCGCATGTCAGGGCCTCCCGACGCGGGTGACCTGGGTCGGCTTTGCCGGCCCCATGCCGAGACGCTCCGACGCCTCACGACGCAGGTCGATCTCGCTCATGCGGACCGGCTCCTCGAGGTCGAGACGGCGCTGCGCCTCCTCGAGGTTCCGCACCGAGAGCGCCTTCTCCGCGTGGGTGTGCGCCAACCGGTAGGTGTCACACTCAAGCTCGAGGTGCCGCAGCAGCGTCGTGACGAGGACGGCTGAGCAGCCGAAGATGACCGCCACCCAGATGAGATCCTCAGACCCATGCAGTCGCGGTGCCTGCTCTTCACGCGGTTCATGTCGCATCGGTTGAATCTCCCCACGAGACGCGACGAATGGCGCGGAGTCGCGCGCTTCGTGCCCTCGGATTGTCGTGCATCTCAGCCTCGGACGCGGTGGCGCCCCGCTCGACCCACTCAAAGGCGGCTCGCGCGCCGTCACCGCGCACCGGGAGCCCGCGCGGCGGCGCCTCGACCGTGGTCAGTCGCTGGAACCGCTTCTTGACGAGCCGGTCCTCGAGCGAGTGAAAGGTGATGATGCCGGCGACGCCACCGAGGTCGAGCAGCCTCGGGATGGCATCGAGCAGGCTCTCGAGCTCGGACAGCTCGTCGTTCACGGCGATGCGCAGCGCCTGGAAAGGCAGCGTCGAAGGGTTGTGCGACCGTCGGCCGCTCCCAAGCACGCGGTGGATGAGGTCAGACAGCGCGCCCGTCGTCGCCAGGCTACCCTCGGCCGACGCCGCCTTGACCGCCCGCGCGAGCCGTCGCGACTGCGAGATATCGCCGTACCGCCAGAACACGTCGGCAAGCTCACCCTCGGAGAGGCGCTCGATCAGCTCAGCGGCCGTCTCCCCGGAGTCTCCCATCCGCATGTCGAGCGGACCGGAGCGGCTGTGTGAGAATCCTCGCTCGGGGCGGTCGAACTGCTCCGAAGAGACGCCGAGGTCGGCCAGCACCGCATCGACGCGCCACGCCCCGCGACTCCATCGCCCGAACCGCTCGCGCTCCATGACCTCGGGCACCTGCGAGAACCGGGCCTCGACAAGCATGACGGCGTCGCCGAATCCTGCGAGCGCCTCGCGGGCGGCACGCAGCGCCACCGGGTCCCGGTCGAGCCCGAGCAGCCTTGCGCCGTGCCCCGCCGCATCCAGCAGCGCCGCACCGTGCCCCGCCGCACCTATCGTACAGTCTACGAGCAGGCTGCCAGAACCCGGGCCGAGTGTCGCGACGACTTCGTCTCGCAGCACCGGCACATGATAGAAGGCGGTTGGCATCAGCTCTCCCCGGGAGCCCGTATCGGGGACAGCGGCGAACCCGCCGCGGGCGGACTGTAGTTGGCCAGCACGGCCCGAGCCCTGGCTGCTTCGCGGACCCTGGCCTCCTCGTAGACCGTGGGGTTCCAGATCTCGATGCAGTCCCGCATGCCCTTCCACATCACCTCGCGCTCAAGGCGAGCCAGCACGCGCAGCTCCGAGGGCATCAGCACGCGGCCGGAGCCATCCGGCGTCAGCTCCCGGGCGTCGCCGTAGAGCGTGCGCTCGAGCCAGGTCTCGTCGCGCCCGCGCTCGAAGGCACGCTCGCCCGCAAGCTGAGCCTCGAACTGTGCGACCTTCTGGTCGAAGGTGGGCAGCGCGAAGGCCCGCAGGCACTGGTCGTCGAACCAGGGCACCACCATCAGCGAGTAGGGCCCCTGCTCGATCCCGGCGTTCCTCGAGATGGCGGCGACAGCCTCCCTGAAGCGCGCCGGCATCGCGGTACGCCCCTTGTCGTCGAGGAAGGTGATGTCCGAACCGATCAGCCGCATGGCGCCGCCCAGCTTGACCACTGTTCACCACAAGATGGTGCTCAGGATCCACGCGGGTGCGCTTATCGACCAAAAGAGATCGACCTGTCAATGGATTCAATCTTCGCCACGCGGATGCCCCAGAGCCCGCTGAGCACCGCATACCAACAAGCCACGATGCGATCCAAGCCTGCAGAACTCCGT
>JBILLP010000422.1:0-3723 GCA_044376025.1 Bradymonadia bacterium | reverse complement strand
GGCTTGCCTGCGAGCTCGACAACGCGGTCCCGTTCTGCGCGGGCAGCCAGTGCTACATCGCGGAATGCCTGCCGCAGTTCTACGACCTCGACGGCAACCCGGCCAACGGCTGTGAGTACGCCTGCCCCTTCGAGGACTTCTCGGTCGAGGACCGACCCGACCCTGGGTTCCGCGACACCAACTGCGACGGCTTCGACGGGGACCCCAACAAGGCCATCTTCGTCGCCCCGACCGGCAGCGACTCCAACCTGGGCACGCCGCAGCAGCCGGTCCTGACGATCATGCGGGCCATCGAGCTGGCCAACGCCCTCGACACCATCGACTCGGTCTACATCGCGGAGGGCGAGTACCGCGGGCCCTCGGGAGGGGCCGGCAACGCTCCGCTCCGGCTTGCAGCGGGGGTCAGCCTCTACGGTGGCTACGACGCCAACACGTGGGCCCGCAGCCGCGAGAACCTGACGAGGATCTCAGGCTCGTCGCCGGCCGTGGTCGCCGAGGACATCACCGTCCGCACGGAGTTCGCGCAGATCACGGTTGAGGGCATCGCCGGCTCGACCGACGCGCTCGGCCGCGGGCAGGACTCGGTGGCGTTCTACGCGCGCCGGGCCGATGCGCTGGTGCTGACGTCCGCCACGCTGCGGGGCGGCGCCGGAGGCGTCGGCGCATCGGGCGCTGAGGGTTCGCCAGGCGAGGACGGCAGCCCCGGAGGCACCGGCAACGATGGCGCCGCGAACAGCTCGGGGCTTTGCCCCTCGAGCAGCGCTCCCGCGGTGGGGCTCCCAGGACGTTCGTCGTGCGCGGCCGGCGGAAGCGGCGGTCAGACCGCGTCGGGTGATCGTCGCGGCTCCGGCGGCGGCAACGGGAGCGGCTCCGCAGGCGGTGCGGGCGGCTTCGGCGGCGCCCCGGGCGATCAGGACTTCTTGGGCTTCCCGTCGGGCAACGGCGAGCAGGGCGGCACCGGTGGCACCGGCGGCGCAGGCACCAGCGGCGCCGACGGTGGCGGGGGTCGGTCCGAAGGCGGCTTCGAGTCAACCTACGGCATCTGGCAGGCTGGTTCGGGCGCCGTGGGCGGCCGCGGCACCGATGGCTCGGGCGGCGGCGGCGGCGGCGGTGGCGGCGGCGCGACCGGTGGATTCAGTGGAATCACCGGGAGCTGTGACGGCTGGGGCGGCAGCGGCGGCGGCGGCGGTGGCGCGGGCTGTGGGGGGAGTCCCGGGCGGGCCGGCGAGGCCGGAGGCAGCTCGTACGGGCTCTACCTCGTTGACTCGACGCCGACCGTGGTCGAGTGCACGATCGCCTCTGGCAACGGCGGCCGCGGTGGCGATGGGGGGCGTGGCAGTCGCGGGGGCAGCGGAGGCTCGGGCGGTACCGGCGGTCGCTCGAACGGCAACGGAGGACGCGGGGGCACCGGCGGCGCAGGCGGCGATGGCGGGCGGGGAGGAGCAGGCGGCGGAGGCGCAGGCGGCAACAGCGTGCCCGTGGTGCTTGTCCGGTCCGGGAACTCCGGGTTCAGCGGCAATACCCTGCTCGTGGGGCTGCCCGGCACCGGCGGTACGGGGCCAGCGGCGAACTCCGGCCAGAACGGCGAGGCGACGGAGTCGAAGCTCTTCTGAGCGAGCTCGACCCTCCGTCAGGCCAGCGGCATCCGGTAGAGTCGATGCGCGTTGTCCCAGGTGGCCTCTGCGACAACCCCTGGGTCCAGCCCGAGCGTCCTGGCGACCCACGTGCAGACGTCGGCGACGCGCGCCGGCTCGTTCTTTCGACCGCGATGCGGGAGCGGAGAGAGGTATGGGCTGTCGGTCTCGATGACGATCCGGTCGAGCGGCGTTCGCCGCAACACGTCGCGGACCCCCTCGGCATTCTTGAACGAGACGATGCCGGTGAACCCAAGGTAGAAGCCGGCGTCGAGCGCGGCGCGCGCAAGCTCCCACGAGCTCGTGAAGCAGTGCACGACGCCGCCGACCTCGTGGGCCCGCTGCTCGACAAGCAGGCGAGCGCAGTCGTCGTCAGACTCCCGGTTGTGGATGACGATCGGCTTCTGGACAGACCTCGCGAGCTCAATCTGGGCGGCGAAGATGGCGGGCTGCACCTCGCGCGGGGAGTAGTCGTAGTGGTAGTCGAGCCCCGCCTCGCCGATGGCGACGATACGCGGATGCCGCACCACCGCCTCGAGTTCGACCAGCATCGGCTCGGTAACCCGTGCGGCGTCGTGCGGGTGAAAGCCGGCAGTCGCCCAGACTTCGGGACGCCGACCAGCCAGCGCGACAGCCTGGCCCACCTCGTCGAGCGTGGCACCGGTGCCAATCGCCACCATGCGCTCCACACCGGCTGCCACGGCGCGATCAAGGACGGCGTCGACCTCGTTGGGGTAGCGGTCGGGGTCGAGGTGGCAGTGCGTGTCGAAGAAGCGCACCGCTAGCCGCTCTGCCCGGCGTCGCCGCCACCACCGCCGTCGCCACCTCCCGCCGGGCCGCCGCCAGACGCTCCGCCGCCTCCGCCGCGCCGGCGTCGACGCCTTCGCTTCGCTGCGTCGCCCTCACCCGTCGCGCCCGCGGCGGCGGCCTCGCCCGCTGCGATTGGCCCCCGTGGTGGACGCGGCGGCCGCGGCTCGCCTGGGCGCTGCTGCCCGCCCGCCCCTTGGCGCTGTCCAGCTCCGGGCTGTCCCGATGACGGCGGCCGCGGATGGGGTGCCCCGTCACGCCGTGGCCGATCCGGCCGTGCGCCGTCGCCCCCCCGCTGTCCTGAACGATGTGCCTGACCACCGCCGTCGCGACGCGCTCCGGGGGCGTCTGCCCGGGGACCCCGCTGCGGCGGTCCGTCGCGTCGTGGCCGATCGGGCCTGCGCTCGCGACGCTCACGACCCTCGCCCCGGGAGGCGTCCGCCGTCACGCCGGCCAGCGCATCCTCGGCCTTCCCGGCTTCGTCGTCGCGCCAGAGGTACTCCTCGCCAAGATCGACCGCCGGACGCTCCCCTCCGCCGCCGCCTCCGCCGCCGCCCTCACCGGCCGAGGCCGCGAGCCCGCGGTTGGCACGGCGCCGGTTCATGACAGCACGCTCGCGCGAGGTACCTGCCTGGATCTCCTCCGCGGTCAGGCTTCGCTGCAGCACGACAAGCTCGCGGATGTGGAACCAGGCGCTGCCCTCGCCGGCGAGCCTCACCCTCGCCTTCTGCGAGATCAGGTCGAACTCGGTGATCTCGCCCGGCCCCTGCGGCGTGAAGACCCCGACCCCGGGCTTCGGGGCGTGACGCTTGAGCTCCTTGTAGGCCTCCGCCTCATAGACGAGGCAGCACTTGAGCCTTCCGCACATCCCGGTGATCCGGTGCTGGTGCAGTGCCAGCCCCTGCTGCTTGGCAAACCGGAGGCTGATGCTCTCGAAGTTCCGGAGGAAGCTCGAGCAGCACAGCTCGTTTCCGCAGGGTCCGATGCCGCCGATCACGCCCGCCCCCTCCCGAAGGCCGACCTGCCGCAGGTCGATGCGCCCTCCGAGCGCCTGCGCGAGGTCCCGGGCAAAGGAGCGCAGGTCGGGGCGCTCATCGAGCGCGTAGTAGAGGTAGAGTCGCGAGCGATCGAGCGGCAGCTCGGCGGTCACGAACTTGATGTCGACGCGACGCGACCTCGCGAACAGGACCGCGTTGCGGAGCGCCTGCTCGGCGAGCCTTGCGTTGTCCGCATGCCGGGCGAGGTCGTCTGCGGTGGCACGCCGCACGACCCGCCGAGTGTC
>JBILLP010000421.1:0-3734 GCA_044376025.1 Bradymonadia bacterium | reverse complement strand
GGTCGCCTCTGCCACGAACCCCTGCTTCTCGAGCACGCGCCACGGCACATCGTACTTCTTGGGCCCGATGAGGCTGAACACCTCGTCTTCCTTGCCATCCTCGCGCACCAGCGTGGCGGTCAGCCCGAGCCGGCGGCGGCTCTGCAGGTTCGCGACGGCCCTGAACACCGGCGCCGGCAGCAGGTGGACCTCGTCATACACGATCAGGCCCCAGTTGTTCTCGTTGAACACATGGAAGTGCGTGAAGGGGTCGGTCTTCTTCTTTCGGTGCGTCAGGATCTGGTAGGTGGTGATCGTGACCGGCTTGATCTCCTTGCGGTCGCCTGAGTACTCGCCGACCTCCTCCTCTCGGAGCGTGGTCTTGTCGAGGATCTCATCGCGCCACTGCCTCAGCGCGGTGACGTTCGTCGTCAGGATGAGCGTGTGGGCGCGGACCTTCGACATCGCGCCGATGCCAACGATCGTCTTGCCGGCGCCGCAGGGCAGCGCCACGACACCGGAGCCGCCGCGCTCGGTCCCGCCGGCATAGAAGGCGTTGACCGACTCCACCTGGTAGGGCCGGAGCTTGAACCCGGGGCCGCGCCGTGTCGACTCCAGCAGTTCGACATCGAGCGGCGTGCCAGGCTCGTAGCCCGCGAGGTCCTCGACCGGGTAGCCGACCTGGATGAGCGCGTGCTTCACGAAGCCGCGCTCGCTTGCCCTGACCGCCACGCGCCCGTCGACCGGGCCGCCCATCAGGTGCGGTGCCACGAGCCGGTGCAGGCAGATCTCCGCGAGCAGGATCGGGTCGCTGGACTCGATGCAGAGGTGGTCCTCCTCTCGCACGAGCCGCAGCCGGCCGTAGCGCGACATGTAGTCGTCGATGTCGGCGATCACGTTCGCCGGGACCTCGTACTTCGAGAGGTCCTTGAGGTTCGCCTTCACCTCGTCGGGCTTCCACCCGAGCGCCGCGGCGTTCCAGAGCGAGAGCGGCGTGACCCGGTAGGTGTGGATGTGCTCAGGCGACTTCACGAGTTCGGCGAAGCCCGAGAGCGCGTCTCTGGCCTCCTCGAACCGCGATGAGTGGGTCTCGAGCAGGATCGTCTTGTCGGACTGAACGATGACGGGGTTTTCTGCCCGAAACTGCATGCGGTGCGTCGTCGAGGGGGACGGCTCCCCGCTTGCCGACGCGGTCGGGTGGCGGGAGAGGGGCAGCAGGATAGTCGCTTCGAGAGGGGGTGTGAAGTGCCCGCGTGTCAGGTCATGCGCGCAGAGCCCGCCGGAAGCCCATCCTTTCGTGGCCGCCCGCGTGGCTGCTTGACCGGCTCAAGGAGCTTGGCCCCGGCATCGGCGATCGCCGAGATGGCCGGGTTGGCGAAGCGCCGCTCGAGCGTCACCGCGTAGTAGAGTTCACGCATCTGCGGCACCCTGCCGACGACCTCCGCGGCTGACTGCCGCCGGATCTCCGACTCGAAGACCGTCGGGCCCGTGAAGAAACCCACCCCATCATGCCCGAGCGCCTGGATCAACGCGGAGTCCTGGCACTCCGCCACCACCCGGGGCGACAGGGACTGGTGCGCAAGCCAGCCGTCGATCTGCGCCCGGAGCGCCGCGTCGCGCGTCGGCACCAGGATCGGCGCGCCCTCGAGGCAGGCCGGGAACGGCCCGGGGTGCCTGGCGCGCAGCGGCGGCGAGGCGAAGAAGGTCGTGCCGCTGCTGCCAAGCGGGTGGGCAAACGCCCGTGACTGCCCGAGGTTCGGGGGCGACACGTCACACAGGATGCAGTCGAGCTCGTGCGCCTCCAGCGCCGCGAGCAGGCGCCGAGGGTCATCCTCGCGCACACTGACCTGCACCGGCGACTCGAGGTGAAAGATCGGCTCGAGCAGCCGGCGTGCGACGAGCTTGGGCATGGCGTCCGAGATGCCGATGGCGACGCTGCGCCGCTTCTCGGTCCGGCCACGGTGCAGCACCTCGACCAGCTCGCGGCCAAGGCCGAAGATCGAGTCGGCGTACCCGAGCGCGAGCTTGCCGGCCTCGGTCAGCTCGAGTTTCCGGCCCCGCCTGACAAAGAGCCGCTCCCCGAGCGTGTCCTCGAGTGCCTTCACCTGCACCGAGACCGTCGGATGCGACACATGCAGCTTCTTGGCGGCCTGCGAGACACCGCCCTCGCGGGCCACGAGCCAGAAGTAGAGCAGGTGGTGGTAGTTCAACCAGATGGGTGACTGAGCCATCATGTAGGATTCGCCTACAGCAAGGTGTATAACTTTCGATTTGTCTACAGGTCTTGCCGACGCCACTCAAGGGTCGCAACACAGGTGGCCCTGAAACCCAAACGAAGGATGAAGAGACCATGGAAGTAACTTGGATGGCGTGGGCCGGATTCCTGGCCTTCGTGATTGCGATGCTAGCCCTCGACCTGGGCGTCTTTCACCGCAACGCGCATGTCGTGAGCTTTCGCGAGGCCGCCGGCTGGAGCGCGGTGTGGGTGACGCTCGCCCTCATCTTCAACGCGGGACTCTACTTCTTCGTCGGCGCACAGCCCGGGACGGAGTTCCTCACTGGCTACCTGATCGAGAAGTCGCTCTCCGTCGACAACATCTTCGTGTTCGTCGTCATCTTCGCGGCACTCAAGATACCCGCCATCTACCAGCATCGTGTGCTCTTCTGGGGCATCCTGTCAGCGCTGGTGATGCGCGCCATCATGATCTTCGCCGGCGTCGCGATGCTGGAGCGCTTCCACTGGCTGATCTACCTGTTCGGCGGCTTCCTTGTCCTGACCGGGCTCAAGCTGGTCTTCCGCAAGGAGGACGATGACGCCGGTACCGAGCGGTTGATGAACCTCGTCAAGCGCTTCGTGCCCACCACCGACCGGTTCGACGGCCAGAACTTCTGGACCAAGGAGAATGGTCGCTGGCTCGCGACGCCGCTGCTGATGGCCCTGGTGCTGGTCGAGTTCACCGACGTCATCTTCGCGCTCGACTCGATCCCGGCCATCTTCGCCGTCACGCGCGACCCGTTCATCGTCTTCACGTCGAACATCTTCGCGATCCTTGGACTCCGGTCGCTCTACTTCCTGCTCGCCGGGGTCGTCGACCGCTTCAAGTACCTCAAGTACGGGCTGGCCGCGGTGCTGGTCTTCGTCGGGCTCAAGATGGCGCTCGTGGACATCTACAAGGTGCCTCCGTTCGTCTCGCTCGGCATCATCGCCTCGATGCTGACCATCTCGATCGTCTGGTCATTCGTCGCGACACGTCGCGAGGGGCACCCTCTGCCACTCCCGTCGAAGCCTGAGGCTCCGCCGCCGGCCGACTACTGAGAAGCCGGGCTCAGGCGGTCTCGTAGCGGCCGAGCCGGGCCGCGAGGTCCCGAACCACCTCGGCGCGCTTCTTGAGCGAATCTGCGAGCTGCTGTGCCTGGGACTCGATGCGCTCCCTCTCCTCGATGGCGCGCGCCAGCGAGGACTCGAGCTCCGCGATGCGTGCCTGAGCGGAGGCAAGGTCGAGGCGGGCAGCAGCCCCGGCGCGGAGCGCCGAAGCGAGGGTCGCCAGCGCGGCATCGGCGGGATCGCCGCCTGCGGCGACCGTGAGGCGGCTGGGTGCCGATGCCTGCCGTGACCCCGCCTTCGGTGCCCTGCGACGCAGCCCCTCGCCGAGCGACACGAGGTACTCCACGCGGCCGTCACGCACACGGCGCTCGATGCGACCCTCATTGGCCAGGCGCCGGAGCTGGCGCTCACTCATGCCCAGCTGCTCGGG
>JBILLP010000420.1:0-3746 GCA_044376025.1 Bradymonadia bacterium | reverse complement strand
GGCTGCCGGAGGACGCCGAGCCGTCCCGGACTGCCTCCCTCCGCGCGTGCAGCCGTGAGCACCCAGGGTATCAGGGTCATGCCGAGCACCAGGTGCACGGTGGCGATGGCAACCGCATCGGGGCCGGCCGCCGCGCCGATCGTCGAGGTCGCAAACGGAATCCCGATGTAGGCGCTGTTTCCGTAGATCAGGCAGCAGAAGGCCACCGCGCGACGCTCCGCGCCCTGGAGCAGCCGGGACACCATCCAGGCAATCGGCACCCAGAGCACCATCCACGCCGTCACGGACGTTACTGCCGGCCATAAGGCGCGGAGTGCCGGGCCCGAGGCGAGCAAGGCAACCACCCACGCCGGGAATGCCAGGTTCACGACCAGCCGGTTGAGCACGTCGCTCGCCTGCTCCGGGTCGCGGATCAGCCCGAGGCGGGCCGTGGCAACGCCGCAGAGGACCAGCAGCGCGAGCGAGGCAGCCGCGACGAACAACGTCAGCCTTCGCGGTTCAGGTGGCTGCGCAAGAAGCTGATCGTCTGCGTCCAGGCGTGTGCGGCGACCTGTTCGTCGTGGTTCGGCCCTCCGCGGCGCATGAACGCGTGGCCGGCGGGGTGAATCTCGAAGTGCGCCTCCTTGTGTGCTGCGTGCAGCGCCGACTCCGCGCTCCGCACCGCCTCGACCGGGATGGTGGCGTCGTTGGCTCCGTAGTGGCCGAGGATGGGCGCGCTGACGCGGCTCCACGTCGCATGGCCCGAGGGCGGCAGTCCATAGAAGGGGACCACCGCGGCAAACGGGATGCCTGAGCAGGCCGCCGACAGCGCGACACCGCCGCCGAGGCAGAATCCCATCGCGGCCACCCTGCCGTTGCCCCATGGCTGATGCTTCGCCCATCCATGCCACGATGCAAAGACCTGCACCGCGTAGCCAGGGTCGAGGTTCGCCATCAGGCCGCGCGCCTCGTCGCGGTCTTGCGTCGCCACACCGCGGTAGCTGTCGAGGGCGATGGCCGCGAATCCCTCCGCGGCAAGGCGGCTCGCGAGCTGACGCATGTCATCGTTGAGTCCCCACCACTCGTGATGGATGAGGACAGTGCCCGCGCCTGTCCCCGCCGGCATGGCCAGCGCTCCAAGGAGGTCCCCTCCGGCGGGGTCCGCGATCCGCAACAGCGTTGTACTCATGCTGGCTCCGTGTATCGTCTCGGCCGACGGGCAGCCGCGGCGTTGCGCGGGTCTCTACGACGGAACCATGGAACGCGACAACGGTCTCGACAACGGTCTCGACCAGGACGAGCGATTCGGGGGCATCTCACGCCTGTATGGCAGCGCGGGTGCCAGCAGGGTGGCCTCCGCTCGGGTCGCCGTGGTCGGGGTCGGGGGAGTCGGTGGCTGGGTTGCCGAGGCGCTGGTCCGTACGGGCTGCCTGAAGGTGATCCTCATGGACCTCGACGACGTCTGCGTCACCAACATCAACCGGCAGGTGCACGCGACCGGCGAGACGATCGGGCAGCCCAAGACGGGCGCGATGGCCGAGAGACTCCGCGTGGTCTCTCCGGGATGCGTCGTTGAGGAGGTCCGCGAGTTCTACGATGCCTCGACCGAGGAACAGCTCTTTGGGCTCAACCCCTCGCTCGTGATCGATGCGGTGGACAGCACCGCAGACAAGGCCCGCCTGATCGCGGCGGCCACGAGGCGCGGCGTGCCGGTGGTCACGGTCGGGGCGGCCGGTGGTCGTCGTGATCCCGCGTCGGTCCGGCGTGGAGACCTCGGCGCCACCGGCGGCGATCCGCTGCTCCGTGAGGTCCGGCGCAGGCTGCGCGCCGAGCAGGGCTGGGCCGTGGCCGAGCGTGCGCCGTGGGGCGTCCCTGCCGTCTTCTCGGTCGAGAGGGCTGTCTACCCGACGCCCAAGGGCGAAACGTGCGACACGCCATCGCCTGGCGCACGCGTCCACCTCGACTGCCGCTCCGGCTACGGGACCTCTGCCATGGTGGCCGGGACCTTCGGGCTCACCGCTGCGGCCATCGCCGTTGACCTGCTCATCGCCTCATAGGCTGCGCTGGTGTACGCCCCTGACTGCCCGGCCGCTCGGATCGACCACCTGCGCGAGCGAAGGGTCCCACTGCAACGCCGCCGGCGTGCTGCACGCGACACTCGGTCCGCACGGAACACACGCCGTCGCGTCGCGGTGCGGAAACAGCTCCGCGAAGATCGAACGATAGAGGTAGGCCTCCTTCGTCAACGGCGTGCCGACCTCGAAGCTCTCTGCCGCCGCGGCAAACGCAGCGTCCGAGACCCGTGCGGCCGCATGCGCCTTCAGGCTGTCGATCCACTGGTACCCCACACCGTCTGAGAACTGCTCCTTCTGCCGCCAGAGGATCTCGGGTGGGAGCATCCCCTCGAAGGCCTCGCGCAGGATGTGCTTCTCGATGCGTCCCTGCCCGGCCATCTTGTGGCGCGCGTGGATCGACATCGCATGGTTGATGAAGGGCGTATCGAGAAACGGAACCCGCGCCTCAACGCCCCACGCCGCCATCGACTTGTTGGCCCTAAGGCAGTCAAAGAGGTGGAGCGCAGAGAGTTTGCGAACCAGCTCCTCGTGAAAAGCCTGCGGGTTCGGCGCCTTGTGAAAATATAGGTATCCGCCGAAAATCTCGTCCGATCCCTCTCCCGAGAGCACCATCTTCACGCCCATCGCCTTGATGCGGCGCGCCATGAGGTACATCGGTGTCGAGGCCCGCACCGTCGTGACATCGAAGCTCTCGATGTGCCAGATGACGTCGCGCAGCGCGTCGATTCCCTCGTCGATGGTGAAGCGAAAGGCGTGGTGAACCGTCCCCAGCGCGTCGGCAACCCGCTGCGATGCCGCCAGATCGGGCGAGCCCTCCAGCCCGATCGCAAAGGAGTGGACCCGGGGCCACCATGCCTTCTCACCGCCCGATGACTCGACCCGCCGCTCCGAAAACGCGCAGGCCAGCGCGGCAATGACTGAAGAATCCAGCCCGCCCGACAGCAGCACCCCGTACGGGACATCGGACATCAGGTGACACCGGACGCTGTCCGAGAGCGCCTCCTTGAGCCTCGACGGCTCGAACGGGCGATCCTCCACATCCTCGAACTGCGCCCACGGGCGCTCCGACCACTCCCGTGGCGTCGGTGACTCCGACGACGCCCAGTGCCCGGGCAGAAACTCCGCGATCGTCTCACAGAACGGGATCAGCGCCTTCAGCTCCGACGCGAACATCCGCGACCCGTCTGGACGCTGGCCCCAGTACAGCGGGATGATCCCGATCGGATCGCGCCCCGCGAACCAGCGACCCGTGCTCGCCTCGACCGCGACAAAGGCGAACATCCCTCGCAGCCACCGGAGCGCCGCGCCGTCACCGCCCCGCACGATCGGCAACAGCACCTCGCAGTCCGAGTCCGTGCAGAAGACCTCGCCCGCGAAACGCCTCGCCCGGAGCTCCGCATGGTTGTAGATCTCGCCATTCACCGCCAGCGCCCACCGGCCGTCGTCGCTCAGCAACGGCTGCGCGCCGTGCAGGACATCCACGATCGCCAGGCGCTCGTGCGCCAGCACTGTCCCGTGGCCCTGGAAGACCCCACTCCAGTCCGGACCCCGGTGCCGGAGCAGCCTCGCGCCCCTGACCGCGATCTCGCGCGCCGCCCCCGGCTCTCCTCTCCAGTCCACAATGCCGAAGATTCCGCACATGACGCTCTCCTTCCCTCCTCCGCGACGCCTAGCACAGTCCCCAATCCGCCG
>JBILLP010000419.1:0-3748 GCA_044376025.1 Bradymonadia bacterium | reverse complement strand
GAGGCTGGCACTTGAACCTGAGCGGCCGTTTGGTCAAGTCGGCGGCCTCCATACCGGCAGTCCATGAGCGAAGAACCCCCGAACAGCGAACCGCCGCTCGAACAGCCAGGTACGGTCGGCGGCAACGAGGCCGAGCCCGCACCGGCGGCGAGCCGACTGCTGCGCCTTGCACCGGCGCTGATCGGCATCGTCTCCGCGTTGCTCGTGATCCTCGCGGTCCGCTCGTGCGACACCCCCGGAGCTGACCGCGCGCAGCCCGAAGAGGCGGTCGCGGAGGCGCAGGGTGGCGGACCGGGATCGGGTAGCGCGGAGTCCGGTGATGGAACGCTCGAGGTCGTCGGCATCGTGCTGCTGCCCGACGGTACTCCAGCGGCCGGCGCAACGGTCAAGGTGACGACGCTGATTGACGACCGCCGGCAGCAGACCATCAGCGACGTTGCCGGGCTGTTTGGGCTCTCGGTCGACGGTGAGGGGGTGGTGGTCATCGAGGCGGGCCTCGAAGGCTGGGGTGCCTCTGTGGTGACGGCGGAGTACCCGATGCGCGACCTCGTGAGGCTCACGCTCCGGGGCGGCAGGTCGCTGCGAGGCAGGGTGGTGCGCGACGGCGAGGGAGTCGCCTTCGCGACCGTCCATGCGGGTGCAGCGGGGCTGTACCCGCAGCAGCACACGGTTACGGGGCCCGATGGCAGGTTCGAGCTCTTCGGCCTCGACGAGGGGCAGGTTGAGCTGATTGCCGTGGCGCCGGGTGCCGGGACGGGGTTCGGGGCGCGGGCCTGGGTGGAGCCTGACGATGAGGCCTCGCCGCTCGAGCTGGAGCTCGCACCGGCCCCGGACGTGCTGCTGCGGCTGATCGACAAGCGGACACGCCAGCCCGTCTCAACCGGCTTCGTGACGTTCTCCGAGGAGCCTCTCCACGTGCTGGCACTCTCGGAGTCCTTCACCGCCGGCGAGCTTCGGCTGAGCCACCTGCCACCCGGTCGGTCATGGATCTCTGCGCGGGCGCCAGGATACCTGCCGTTCGAGGGGAGCCTGACGATCGAGGGTTCGGGGGGGCAGACGATCGAGCTGAGTCCGGGCGCGACGATCTCGGGCCGCGTCGTCAACGAGGTGCAGGTCGGGATCGAGGGCGCGCGGCTGACGGCGCTGGTCCGAACGCCGTCAGGGGCGATCTGGCAGCTTCGTCGGAGCGAGTTCGACTCGATTCATCCCATGGTGCGTCCCGAGGGGACCTTCTTCTGGATCCCGACGATCGAGTACGTTTCGCGCCGTGACGGCTCCTACATCGTGACGGGGGTCCCCGAGGGCGAGGTCGTGCTGGTCGCAGAACGCGAGGGTTTTGCGCCGACACTCAGTGCCGCGGCGACGCTGGGAGCCGAGCAGTCTCGAGAGGGCGTGGACCTTGTCATGATGGCGCCGCGCAGGGTGCGTGGGCGGGTGCAGGTCGCCGGAGGCGGCCCGATCGCGGAGGCCCGGCTGATCGCAAGACCCGCGCTGGCACCCTGGTGGTGGACTCCCCCCGCCGTACGGACCGACTCACGGGGCTTCTTCGATCTGCGCGACCTGCCGCGGTCGGTGAAGCTCTCGACGGTGGCCGAAGGCTACGAGCCCGATGCCCGGGTTCTCGACCTGCCCGAGGAAGGGCTTGATGACCTGCTCATCGAGCTGCAGACGGGGCGCGTGCTGCGGGTGAAGGGGCGCGTTTTCGGTCTGCGCGGCGCGGCGGCGGTCGGGGCGAAGGTGTGGCTGCTCGACGGATCACGCAGCATGGAGCCCGTGTGCACGGCGGTTGTGGATGGCTCGGGCTGGTTCGAGACGACGCCGTGTCGGGAGACCCCGAGCCGCATCCTCGCCTCTTCGGCGTTGACCGCGCCGCTCGACGCCCCGCTGCGATCGACGCAGCCGGCTGACTGGAAGCTCCCGCTGGGCGGCGAGGTCGAGGTGGCGGTCGATGGTGCCGGAGCGGCAGTCGAGCTGACGTCGAGCAGCCTGCCGACTGCGTTCTGGCCTCCTCAGACCGCGCTGCTGGAGCCCTGGAAGAGGGTCCGATTCTCTCAGGTTGCAGAAGGAACCTACTTCTTGCAGTGTCGCCGCGAGGGCTCTGTTTCGGAGCGTGTTGACCTGCGCGTCTTCGAGGGTCGCCGGACCGAGGTCACCTGCCCGGAGTCGACCCCGGAGCGAACGATGCGGGTGGTGGTCGTGGATCCACAGGGGGCGCCGCTGTCGGGGGCCGTCGTGCGCGTTGGGGGCGGTGCGGCCGGCCGTTTCGTCATCACCGACGACCGGGGCCGTGCGGAGCTCCGCATCCCGGACGGGGAGGAGCGCACCGTGGAGGCTGGGCATCCGCAATGGGGCGTGGGTTCGGTGGCCGTGCGCGGAGCTGCGGACGCCGAGCCCGCGCGCCTGCAGATTCGTGCGTCGGTACCCGAGTCGATCGCGGGCTCGATGCGGCAGCGGCTCGAGGCCGCAGGCGTGCGAACGACGCCCTATGGCCGGTCGCTGCTGGTCGAGGCCCTTGTGCCGCAGAGCCCCGCGGCGGGTTCGGGGCTGGCGCGGCTCGACCCGCTCCTCTGGTGTGAACCGCTGGACGACAGCACGCTGCTCGTGACAGTGTGGCGGCGCGACGGAGTGCAGCGGTTCAGGCTCCGCGACACGCACCCACGGAGTCCCTGATGCGCCCAGGTACCGCTGCCATCCTCCTGATCGGGAACGAGCTGCTGACCGGCAAGATCGTCGACGAGAACGGAGCGCGTACCATCGCGGCGCTGCGAACCGCGGGAATCGACCTCGTCGAGCTGCGGATCGTCTCCGATGATCTCGACGCGATCGGGGAGGCCGCCCGGGAGCTCTCGGGCAGGGCGGAGTTCGTGGTGTCGAGCGGCGGGATCGGGCCGACGCACGACGACGTGACCCTCAAGGCGATGGCGCGTGGCTTTGGCGTCGAGATGGTCGAGCACCCGACGCTTCGCGGCTGGATTGATGCCTACTTTGCCCGTCGCCCGACTGAGCTCGAGGTCTGGCGCCGTATGGCCTGGCTACCCGAGGGCTCCGAGATCGTCGTTGAGGGTCCGCTGGTCTGGCCGGTGACCCGGTTCAAGAACATCTACGTGCTTCCGGGCGTCCCGCAGCTGTTCGAGAACCAGCTCCGCACGGTGCTGTCTCGTCACCGCGCGGAGCCGGTGAGGCTGGCCACGCTCTACCTCTCGATCGGGGAGGGCGAGATTGCGCCGGCGCTCGAACGGGCTCTGGAGCTCCATCCCGCGGTGACACTGGGGTCATACCCGGTGTGGGGCGACACGGAGTATCGGACCCGGGTCACCGTGGAGTCGCGTGATCAGGCGCTGGTGGACACGGTCACCGACTGGCTTCGCGCGTCCCTGGCAGCGGCGGTCGTTCGGGTGGGCTAGGCCGTCGACGCTTCGGCGTCGGCATCGCTGTCACCGACGCACTCGAGGTAGAGTTCGGTGAGTGAGGCGTGACGCGACGGGATGTGCTGCGCCAGCTCGGCCCGGCTGAACTGCGCGACGACGCCGCCACGACGCATCATCACGACCCTCGCCGCGACCCGCTCGACATGGTCGAGCTGGTGGCTGGTCATCAGGATTGCACCCCCGGTGGCCACGTACTCCCGGAGCGCCTGGTCGACGCGCCGCATCACCGCGGCGTCTAGCCCTGCGTAGGCCTCGTCGAGCACGAGGAGGCCTGGCGTGCCGGCGAGTGCGCAGCCGAGCGCGACCATCTGCCGCTGGCC
>JBILLP010000041.1:0-11642 GCA_044376025.1 Bradymonadia bacterium | reverse complement strand
GGTCGATCAGGAACTCGCTCGCCTGGTTGGTGACCGTGAAGAGGCAGATCAGCACATGCGCAGAGGTGTGTGCGTGTGAAAGCCGGCCGGCGATCGCCCGGCTCTCGTCCACGACGGCGGCAAGCTCCTTGCTCCATTCCAACGACATGCCGGCAGCCCCATTTGAAATGCGCCATGAGTCTAGCGGGGATGATCGTGGCTCTGCAACCGCGTCGCACACCGGGGAGCACTCTCCCGCAAGGGGGGTGAGACGAACATCGTCAGCGCGTCCGAATCGCGAGGACCCGCTCCGCCAAACCCCTGTGACCGGGTCGGAGCCCGCTCACTCCTTCTTGTGGAACCAGCTGCCGAACCCCGACTTGGGGAGCCCGAGCGGACGAGGCACCACCGCCCGGGGCTCATCGGGAGGAAGCGGCCGGGCCTGGGGCGCAGCGCCCGCAACGCGCACCGCCGTGCCGCCGAGCGCTGCAAGGTAGTCGTGGGCGTCCTTGAACCGATCGGCGGGCTTCTTCGAGAGCCCCTTGAGGATGGCCCACTCGATCGGGGAGCCGCGCAACGCGGGCACGGTCAAGCCGGGTGGCGGCTCGTTCACGTGCTTCAGCATGATGTCCATGGCGCTGTCGCCCTGAAAGGGCGGAACACCGCAGATGAGTTCGTAGATCAGGACCGAGACCGCATAGATGTCGAACTGGATGGTCAGCTCGGCACCCTTTGCCTGCTCCGGCGACATGTAGGTGGGAGTCCCCATCGCACGGCCACGCAGCGTCAGGTTCGGCGACGTCGGCGGCTCGTAGACGGACTTGGCGATGCCGAAGTCGAGCACCTTCACCAGTTCTCCGCCCTCGGGGAGCTGGACGAGGTAGATGTTCTCGGGCTTCAGGTCCCGGTGAACAATCCCGAGCGCATGCGCCTCGGTGAGGCTCTCGAGGACACCCCGCGCGATCGCGATTGCCCGACGCGGCGGAATGCCCCTCACCCCGTCGAGGATGTCCGACACAGGGTAGCCGACGAGCAGCTCCATCGCGATGTAGAGGTCGGTGTCGAAGCCGAAGTCATAGACCCGGACCGTGTTCGGGTGCCGGAGCCGCGAGATCAGCTCTGCCTCACGCCTGAACCGGGCCACGACCTCCTGCGGGCGCGGCGCAATGGGCCGGATCGTCTTGAGCGCAATATGCTCCTGCGTGCGCAGGTCGAGCGCCTTGTAGACAATCGCGTACCCGCCCCGGCCGAGCTCGTTGACGATGCGGTACCTGCCCGCGACCATATCGCCTTCGCTCAGCGGCGTCGCACCTGTCAGTCCGGGTTCGTCTTGCATGGCACCCATGGGGCCGTGCGGCGCCAGCGCTGCCGCCATCGACACGTCGCCCTCTTGGATACTCGACCCGGCGAGGCGCATGCAACCCAGACGCGCTGCGGCGTTGGACGCCCGGTCTGCGGGGCGATACAGCGTCGTCACCCGAACCCGGTCGAGGACCCGGACGTGCAGAAGAAGCTCAGAAGCAGCCTGGATCCCGAAGCCGTACGCCGTGCCCTCCAGGGCGGCCCGGCGGTCTCGCTGATGCAGGCGCTCGGCCTCGTCACGAGTCGCGGCGGCGCGAGCGCCGACGCCAATCGAAAGATCAAGCAGGTGACGCACTTCTTGCGCCAATTGGAGCCCGCGGTCGGCGACCTCCTGGCCCGACACCGCGAGCCGGTCGTCGTCGATGCCGCCGCGGGCAAGTCCTACCTCGGGCTTGCGCTCTACGACGTCATGCTGCGGCCGGCGGGTCGCGGCCGGCTGATCGCGGTGGAGTCGCGGCCGACGCTCGTTGAGCGGGTCCAGGGCATCTGCCGCGAGCAGGGTTGGACACAGGTTGAGTCGGTCGCAGCCACAATCGCCGACGCCCCGCTTCCCGAGCGCATCCACCTGATGCTCGCACTCCACGCCTGTGACACCGCCACCGACGAGGCGATCATCGTCGCGGTGCGCCACGGGGCGGACCACGTCGCGCTTGTACCCTGCTGCCAGGCAGAGGTCGCTCGTCAACTGGCTGAACGGGCCGGCTCAACGCCCCTCTCGCTCGTCTGGGACCACCCGCTGCACCGCCGTGAGTTTGGCGCTCAGCTGACCAACGCCATCCGCGCAAGCGTGCTCCGCTGCTTCGGCTACGAGGTGACCGTGACCGAGCTGGCGGGCACCGAGCACAGCCCCAAGAACGAACTCATCCTCGGTCGTCGCGTTGCCCGCTTCTTGATGCCCGAACGCGAACGGCTTGCGCACCTCCTTGAGGAGACCGGCGTCGCGCCGCGCGTCGTGCGCGAGCTCCTCCCCGAACTCCTCTCGCCGCGACCGTCGAGTCAGCAGGGCGAAGCCGTGGCACCCGGCTCGATCCAGGCCTCGACGGAGTCGGCAGGTGAGAGTGATACCCGCCCGTAGAGCGCCTCGGCTTCAGCATCGACGAGTCGGCGCCACGCCCCGCGATCGAGCCCTGCCAGGGTGATGCCCGCGTAGGTCGTGCGTCGAAGCCTCGCCACGCGTGACCCGGCGGCCGCGAACATGCGCCGAACCTCGTGGTACTTGCCCTCGCTCAGGCCGATCCTCCAGCGGTTGCGCCCCTCGGGGAGTCGCTCGAGTCCAGTGGGTCGCGGGATGTGCCCGTCACGCAGCGTCAGCTCGCCAGCCAGGATTCGCTCCCGCCCGGCGGCGTCGAGGTCGGGCTCGAGCTCGGCCTCGTAGAGCCGCTCGACGCCGTGGCGCGGATGGGTCAGCCGGTGGATGAGCTGCCCGTCAGCCGCGAAAAGCAGGAGCCCTGAGGTGTCTGCATCGAGGCGTCCGACAGGCTCGACCAACGACCCAAGCCACGGCCACGGGAGGGAGTCAAACACCGGCAGGAGCCCCCCGTCACCCACGCGGGAGGTGACCACACCCACGGGCTTGTGGTGCGCGAGGATCGCCGGGATGCCCACCCGGACATGAAGCAGGTCCCGGCCGAGGTCGAACAGGCTCTGGCCCCGGGGGAGCTCGATCTCGCCCCGACGCCCTCCAAGCGAGCTCGTCCGCTCCGCGAGGGACTCCGCGGCGCGCCGGTGCAGCCCGGCCAGCATCAACAGCTTGCGGCCTGAGACGCGCATGGCCTAGCCCCAGGCCCGCGAGCGCCGCCGCTCCTTCGCCCTGCCGTCGAACATGTCCCGAAGTCCCATGGCCCCTGTGTCGTCAATGATCGTCGAGCCCGACGTCGCGCGCCTGCTTCGACGCTGCGCCGCGGAGTACGCCGATGGCGTGAGCTCGGCACTGCTCGTTCCCGATGTCGAATGCAACCGCATCCTTCGCACGGACTGGGGCGTGGAGGCACGCTCGACCGCGGACTGGCGCGTCACGGTTGCCGACGCGTCGTGCGGGTTCGGGCCGTTGCCGCAGTCGGTAGGTCCCAAGCCGCTGCTCTTCATGCCCAAGGGCAAGGAGCTGCTTCACGGGTACGCGGCGGCGATCGCGGCGCAGTCGAGCGAGGCCGCCGAGCTCTGGGTGGTCGGGACCCGCGAGTCGGGCATCCAGTCTGCGGCCCGTCCGCTGCAGCCGCTGTGGGAACCGCTCGGCACCGTCGTCTATGCGAGCCACGCGCGCATCGAGGCCTTCCGTCGAACGGCGCACCCCGTGGCGGCCACCGAGGCGTTCGCGTCGAGGCAGGCCTCGTTGATGCACGCGGGGCGCACGATCACGGTCGCTGCCTCGGTGGCGCCCGGCGTCTTTGCCCACGACGGGCTCGACGACGGGACGAGGCTGCTGCTCGAGTCGCTCGACGACGTGCGCGTGCGGCGTGTGCTCGATGTCGGGTGCGGCGCGGGCTGGATCGGTGCCTTCGTGCTCGCGACCCATGGCGAGGCGCGTGTGGATGCGGTGGATGTGTCGTGGTTCGCCCTCGAGTCGGCGCGGCGCACGCTTGCCGGGCACGGAGATCGGGCACGGGTCTTCGCATCGGACGGGCTCGCCGCCGTCACTGACCGGTACGATCTGATCGTGTCGAACCCGCCCTTTCACCAGGGCCATCGCCAGACACTTGGACCGACCTTGTCGTGGATCGCGGCGATGCCCGGGCGCCTTGCACCAGCCGGCGAGGTCCGAATCGTGGCAAACCGCTTTCTGCCCTATGCAGACGCTCTCGCGGCAGCCTTTGGCAGGGTCGAGGTGCTGCGAGAGGACGCTCGCTTCAGGGTCTGGCGGGCCCGGGCCGCGAGCCGCGGCGGTTAGCGAACGCGAGGGCAGTGCTCGGCGATCGCGCTCAGGATCTCGCGCTGCACCCAGAGCTCGTAGGGCACGAAGGTCTTGCCGGTCGTCAGGAGCGCGACCGAGATGTCGCGGGCCGGGTCGGCCCAAGTGTAGGTGTTCGTGAAGCCGAGGTGCCCGAAGGCGAACTCGGTGTCCGCGCCGAACAGGCTGACGTGACGTCCGCCGAGCATGAAGCCAAGGCCGTAGCGCACGGGCAGCACCAGGGTGTGGTCGACCTCGAAGTAGGCGGACTCGTTGCGTGCGCGACGCACGGTCCGAGGCTCGAAGACGCGCTTGCCGCCGAAGGTGCCGCCATCGAGCAGCAGCTGATAGAACCGCGTCATCTCCTCCGCGGTTGCGACGAGGTTGCCCGACGGGACCACCGCTCCGAGGAAACGAGGGTCGTTGGCGATGTCCGGGATCCGCGGGAAGTCGGCGCCGATCGCTCGCTTGAAGAGGTGCGAGAAGGGCGGGGTCGGCGCCTCCCCGAGCATGGCGGAGCGGGCGACGAGAGGCATGCTCGACCGGTCGATCCCGAAGTGGAACCAGGAGGTCCCGAGCGGACCGCGAAGCTCCGTCTCGACGACCTCGGTGAAGGACTTCCCGGTGACACGCTGGATGATCTCACCGAGGATGAAGCCGCCTGTGATCGCGTGGTACGACACCCTGCGACCGTGGGTGGACTCAGGCTCAGCCTCGCAGAGCAGCCGGATCACGGCGTCCCAGTCGCCGATGAGGTTGAGGTCGTCGTCGCTGCCACCTGACGCGAACGGGATGCCGGCCCGATGCGTGAGCACGTGTCGCACCGTGATGGTGTCCTTGCCGTGCTTGCCGAACTCGGGGATGTACTCGACCACGCGGTCGTCGATGTGCAGCAGACCCCGCTCGTCGAGCAGGTGGATGAGCATCGCCGTGACGGCCTTCGAGGCGCTGAAGACACAGAACGGCGTTGAGGGGCTGCAGACCTCGATGCCTTGGCCTCCGTCGCCCAGGGGCGCGCCTCCGTGCGAGTGGCCTACCGAACGGTTGATGACGATGCGGCCACGTCGGCGCACGCACAGGCTGATCGCGGGTTGAAAGCCCGTCCTGTAGTGGTCCTCGACGGCACGCCAGATGGCGTCCACTCCCTCGCGCGTCATGCCGACCTCGCCGGGATCGGCCTCCGAAGCCTGGTCGATACGGACCAGGTCAGAGATGTCGTCAGGGACCAGGATCCGGTTGGTGTTCGGTGCGACTCTCTGGAGCGTTCGCGTCAGCATGCGGATTCTACCTTGGGCTCATCGCACGGGGAGCGCGATCGCGGATTGTTGTGACCCGACTGTCACCGGGCGGTCAAGGCCCCTTCTGCGGGGCACAGAACCGGGCCTCTTCGCACGACGACGCGTCGTTGACGAGACACCCCGCCCGCGCGAGCCCGCAGGCGCGCTCCGGGGACGCGGTGACGCCTTCGCCGCGTCGAAGGTGCTGGGCAGCGCGCGAGCATCCCTTGGGCTCTCCAAGCTCGCACGCACGAGCCAGCAACTCGACGCCGGCGGCAGCAGGGGCGAGTCCGCCCGCGGCAAAGCACCCCTTGGCGTCTCCGAGCTCGCAGGCCCTCCGCAGCCGGGGAATCGCTGCTTCATGATCCCCGCGCCGGAGCTTTCGGACCGCGAACGCCATGCAGGCCTCTGCGTCGCCCGCCTCGCATCGGGTCGAGCGCTCCGCGGACACGCCGATCTGCCAGGCCAGGAAGGCGCCGAAGCCTCCGAACGGCACCGAGCCCAGGGCAAGCACGAACAGCCGACCCCGGGTCATCCCGCCGCCGCGAGCCGTCACGAGCAGGGCGATGCCGGCAACCATCCCCACCGCAGCGACCGCGAGGAGCTCGTGCCCCCACGATGTCTTCCAGGTTGCGACGTCGATGAGCCCGGTCAGGGCGAGGTGGAGCGCGGCCAGGAGCAACAGGGCTCCCGCGAGGGCGCGGCGAGGGGGGGGCATGGTGAGGTCCAGGTGGAGCGGGAGGACAAGCCTCCGACAGGCGCGGCAGCGCGCGCTGCGACTCCATAAAGGGCCGGTGCCGGCTGGACAACCGCGGTCACCGGCAGCTAGAGGCCCTCCCGCTTTCGGAGGCCACTCATGCCTACTCGGCACAAGCATCGCGTCGCCGTCCGCATCGTGGACACCAGGGAACCGGCTGAGGCCGGCTGGTGCGATTTTGAGTTCCTGCACGCGAACCCGGATCGCCGCGGCGCGTTGATGGCCTACCTGCGCGAGCAGTTCACCGACCGCCGCGCGATCTCGGAGACCATGGACGGCACCTTCGTGGTCGTCGACCCGTGGTACAAGGATGGCAGCGTCACCCGCTACTACAGGTTGACGTGACGGCCCAGAAGCGCGTCCTCGCTACGGTCTTCGTCACGGTGCTGCTCGACCTCGTGGGCTTCGGCATCCTGCTGCCTGCCCAGCCCTTCTTGACCGAGTCGATGGGGGCCTCTCCCACGCTCGTCACGCTCGCCGGTGCGACCTACAGCGCGATGCAGTTCATCTTCGCGCCGCTCTGGGGCCGGTTGTCGGACCGGGTCGGGCGGCGGCCCGTGATGCTCACCTCGATCACCTTCGGCATCATCGGCTACGTGATGCTCGGCTACGCCGACTCGCTCACCATGCTCTTTGCCGCGCGGGCGGTCGCGGGGTTCGGCAATGCCAACCTCGCCGTGGCACAGGCCGTCGTGGCCGACGTTCTGCCCCCCGATGAGCGCACCAAGGGCATGGGGCTCATCGGTGCGGCCTTTGGGCTCGGCTTCATCATCGGACCTGCCATCGGTGTCGGAGCCATCCGGTATGGGCTGCACGGCCCCGCCTGGACGGCCGCCGCGCTCGGGCTCTGCAACCTCGTGATGGCGCTGGCGTGGCTCGGGGAGTCCTTTCCGGCGTCGGCCCGGCAGGCCATCCGGTCCAGTACGGTCACCGCAGGTCGTCTCGATGCTGCCCTGCTACCCGGCGTGCCGCGCCTGCTGATGACGCTCTTCTTGTACACGACCGGCTTCGCGCTGATGGAACAGGTCGTCTCGCTTTTCATCGAGCGCCACTGGGCGGTGACGACGGCGACGCGTTTCAAGGTCGAGAACGCCATCCAGCTGAGCGCCTACTTCATGGTGACGGTCGGCCTCTCGGGAGCCCTGGTACAGGGAGTGCTGATCCGCAAACTGACGCGGCCCGACCGGGAGCATGTCCTGGCGCTGCTCGGCGTCGGGATCGTGGTGCTGGCGTTCGTCGCCATCCCGGCGATCACGTCGCTCCCGTTTGTCTCGATGCTCGTCGCTGCTGGCGTGATTGCCCTCGGCTCCGGACTGGCGAATCCCTCGCTGCTGGCGCTCCTGTCGCGGCGTGCGCCGGAGCAGATGCGGGGTGCGGTCATGGGCGTCGGGCAGTCGGCGAGCGCGCTCGGTCGGGTGGTCGGTCCCTCGGTCGCGGGGTGGCTCTTCGAGCGGGGACACTCGCTGCCCTTCCTGTGCGGGGCGCTGCTCATCGCGCTCTGCCTGCCGCTGGTTGCCCGGGCGGGCTCGCAGCGAACCTGAGGCCGCGTCCCACGGGAGTGCTCGGTGGTGAATCGACGCGGCGCGTGCGTCGTCAGCACGGGTGCCTACCTGCCTCGTCACAAGGCGCAATCGGCGCCGGCAGGCCACGACCTCCGGAGGAATGCCATGACGACAGTGAACCAGACCGTCCCCGGGCTGCGGCCCTTCGCCTACACCCTCATCTGGACCCAGGCCGGTGACCCGCTCCTGGTCGCAGACCCCATCGTGAACGCCTACCTCGCCTACGTTCGGTCCTGCAAGGAGGCGCACGAGACGCCGACTGTGTTCGATGCCTGGCTCGGCGTCGGGCCTCTGCGTAGAACCCAGCAGTTCAGGCAGTAATCACTCGATCCGCGTACAGGTGGCCGTGATCGAGTCCACGAGGTCACCCGCATGGATGGTGGCCCCCGTCATGACCGTACCCGGCGGGCACGACCGGGAGTAGCGGTTCCCGGTACCACCCCCGACCCGTGGAAGGCCAACCGCCCGGACGCCGATGCGGGTTCCCTGCTGCTCCGCTGAGGCCTCCTGTCGGAGGATGGTCAGCTCCCGCAGCATGTCGTCGAAGCGGTCAAACTCCGCGAGGGGCTTGCCGTTGAGGGTGATGCAGTTGTCTGCCTGCTGGGCGTGCAGGGCCAACTGGGCCTTGTTCGCGCGTTCGGCCACGAAGGTCGACGCAGGCAGCTTGAAGGAACGCGGATCCGACTCCGGCGTCACGAGCCTGACCCGGATTGTCTCAATGGACATCTGCCCCTGGCCCTCGAGCTCTGTCGCCAGCACGACCTCAGCCTCGACCACCTTGCGGTGCAGTGGCGACGCCAGCCCGAGCTTCACGTCGTAGCTGCCGTCCTCGACCGCGACGAAACGCCGCTCCTGCCAGAGCACCGGCCCGCCTCCTGACTGGTCGAACAGCTTGAAGGTGAGGCTGAAGACGCCCGAGATCGGACGGTTCTTCGTGTCCAGGAGCTCGCCGCGGTACCAGAAGTAGGGCGTAGAGGCTGACTTGGGGGGAGCCGCCGTCTGCGCGCTGGCTGTAACGCACGCCAACAGGCCCAGCGCGATCAGGATCAGGCTCGGACGCTTCGTTTTCACGTTCAGAACGCCGCGATGAGTTCGAGTCGGGCTCCGGCGAACGCCGGGTACTTTCGGCATACCCCGTTGACGCACTTCAATCCACCGCGTTGTGAGCCGATGACGCTGCGCAGCGTGACCTGCTCAGAGACCTCCCAGCCCAGGTGTCCCGCGAAGAAGTCGTGCGCGACGCCAGCAGTCTCGATCTCGTCGTCGTGACCGTACTCAAACCCAACGGATCCGAGCTTGGAACGGTCGAGCGAGACGATCACGTTGGCGCGCACGAAGGGATTTCCCTCATCGCCCTCGTCGAAACCGGCGTACTTGGTCTTGAACTCCGTCAGCCCGTGGACGATGAGGGAGTAGCGGGGACGAAACGCCCAGGTGAGGTCGGCCTCGACGTGCCGCGCGGTGAGCCGGCGCACGTCGTCTCGACCCTCGAAGCGCAGGCCGCCGCTCAGGCTGAACTTTGACGCGTCTTCATCGAACGGCACCTCGATGCCGGCGTAGGAGTGGAGCTGCTCCTTGCGACTGTCCTCGTCGGCGCCCTCCTGGCGAACGAGCTGGTTGGCGTGGATCGCGACCCCGGAGTCGCTGAAGAAGTAGTCGACCCGGACCCTGCCACCCCGGGCATTTGCGGAGTCCTCGACATCCTGGTCGAAGCGCTCGAGCGTCGGCGGCAGGCTGTACCTGAATCCCTGCCGCGCCGTTCCCTCGAGGGAGCCGCGGATCTCCGCTCGATCCGCATACAGGCCCTCGAGGGTCACCGAGGCGTTTCCCCACATGCCGACGGTCGAGACGAACAGCGCCGTGCCGTCGGTGTCGAGGACCCCGACCGTCCGGCGAAAGAGGCTCGCCTCTGCCGAGGCGGTCAGCCACGAGGCTGCGGCCGGGAGGTCGACGTGGATTCCGCCCGCCGTCGTGGTGTCGTCAGCACCCGGAACACTCGACTCGGTGGGCTCGACCCGGAGCCCCATCGCGGTGACCGTGCCCACCGTGCCGAGGTTGGCGGACGCCTCCGCACCGTAGACGAGGTCCCCGACATCCTGCACGTACTCCTGCGTCAGGCGGTCGAGGTTGGCGGAGTTGGTTCGGCCGGCGAAGACCGTCGCGCCTCCGTGCTTGTAGGTCGCCTCGACCGAGCCACCCCGGATCGCGATGTCGTGCCCGGCGTCATCGACATTGCGGAGCGCCAGCAAGAAGCCGGAGCCGAGCTGGCGGTACTCGTCGCCCAAGCGCAGTCGCCAGTGGTCCGACCGCCAGGAGAGGGCGAGGCGCTCCACCTCTGCGAAGTCCCGGTAGGTTGGCCCGGGAGACTCGATGTAGCGGACGCCGTCGACCCGGGTCAGCACCTCGAGGTTGCCGGACACGGCCGTCAGGTGGAGGCGCTCAAGGAGGATTCCGTAACGATCGTTGGTGTCGTCGGCGTCCTGGTTGTCGCCGTGGTACTCCCCGACCGTCGTGCTGGCGACGTTGAGGGGGACATCCTCTGCCACAGCGGGGGTGGCAAGCAGGGTGAGGGCAGTCGCGGCGAGTCCTCGCAGCCTGGTCGCGGTCCGGGTCACGGAGCCTTCTCTGCCAGGAGCCGGTCGATGGCTGCCTTGAGTGCGACCTCGTCACCGGCGTTGAAGCCGTTGTGGCGCTCCGCGATCCGCCCGGTGCGGTCGAGCAGGGCGGTGAAGGGGACGGAGCCGGTCGGGTTGAATCCGACGGCGGCGGTGCTGTCGGGATCGAGCAGCACCGGGTGCGTGATGCCGAGCTGTCGCACCTTGTTCCGGACCTGCGTCAGGGTCCGCGCGTCATCGATCGAGACCGAAAGGATGACCACATCCTTGGTCGCGTACTCCTCCGCGAGCCGCTTGAGCTGCGGCAGCTCGGCGAGGCAGGGAGAGCACCAGGTCGCCCAGAACGAGACGAGCACGACCTTGCCCCGGTACGAAGACAGGGTGTGAGGTCGCCCTCCGATGTCGCGGAGGGTGAAGTCGGGCGCCTGCTGGCGGGTGTCCGCCGCACGGGCGGTCAGGCCTGCAGCCGAGGTGGCAAGGCAGACCATCGAGGCGACGAAGAGGCGACGGCTGAGCATGCAGACCTTCTCTGGAGGTTGTCTTGGGGTGGGATCTCGGAGACGTGCGTCAACGCCGGCGATTCAACCTCAAGGCCCGGCGAAGTAGTTCGCGACGAAGGCCTCCGTCCTGACGGAATCAACACCCGTGGTGATTGAGAGAATCGCCATGGTGTCGAGGTCGACGAACATCAGCATCGGGGTCGAGTTCGAGTCGTAGTAGGCGTGCGTCACCTTGCCAGGGTCGGCCACGACAGGGAATGTGACACCGTAGTCGGAGGCCCAGTCGCCCGCGAGGTCGGCGGTGGCGGGCTCGTACCGGTCATCCTCGAAGACAGCAACGACAAGCTCAAGACCGCACCTGGAGTAGTCGTCGTAGAGTCGCTGGAGAGCTGGCTGTTCGTCGATGCAGGACTTGCACCAGCCTGCGGCGGTCGTCAGGAGCAGCAGACGGCGGGTCCCGTCTGCGCGGACCGACTGGAGGTCGAGCCCGGAGCCGTCAGGCTTGATGAACGAGAGGTTCCCGAGCGTCTGCCCGACCTCGACCCCGTAGGGCGCCGCGACGTAGGCATTGCGGGGTGCCGCGGTGATCGGCTCGCACTGGCCACCCTCTTCGGCGCCACCACACCCGGCGAGCCCCACGGTCAACGAGACACCGAAACCACACAGCCATGCTCGACTCAACACGGTGAAGCCTCTCCGAAGCCGG
>JBILLP010000418.1:0-3759 GCA_044376025.1 Bradymonadia bacterium | reverse complement strand
GTACCTGCCGGGCGAGACAAACCCGCACCGCATCGAGCTTGACGTCTTCGACGTCGATCTGCGGGACATTGACCTGATCCGTCAGCGTATCGGCATGCCGCTGAGCGGCGTCGTGCGTGGCAACGTGAACCTGGAGTACAACGCGGAGGCACGGCTTGGCGGCGGCGACGTCAACCTCAGCGTTTCGCCCCTGGTCCTGGGCCCCGGATCGGTGAAGGCGCCGGCGCTCAGGAACCTCGAAGGCGGCGTTCCGCTGCCCGCAACGCAGTTCGGTACGGTCGCCATCCGCGCGGCGATCAGTGAGTCTGACCTGACAATTGAGTCGTTCGAGTCTGACGGCAGTGATGTGCAGCTCTCTGCCTCGGGTCGGGTGCAGCTTCGCGACCCGATGAAGGCGTCGGTTGCGTCGCTCGACCTGAGGTTCCACATCGACGACGCCTACAAGGACAAGGCCGGGCTGGGTGCGGTGTTCGGGACAGTGCCTTGGCTGCAGCGCGCGTCGTGTGGCGAGGGCTGGTATGGCATCAAGGTGGCCGGCCCGATCGGTCGCCTGGGTCCGCCGGCACCCCTTGGGGCCGCATGTCGGCAGGGTCGCGGTGCGGAGGCGGCTCCCGCGGCCGGTGCCGGGGCCGCGAATCGACCGCAGCGTCCCACCCGGACGCCCCGCGCCGAGAAGAAAGAAGAAGTCGGCGCTCCGGGAGCGGCCAAGCTGCAGCCTCCGTCGACCATCGAGGAGCCTGCTCCCGTGCTGAAGCCCGAGGAGAAGTAGCGGGCCGCGGCCCGGGCTCAGCGTGCCCGGTTGCCGCTTCGCCGGATCAATGGAGTCGCTGGCGGGTGCGGACCAGCTCCACGACGCGCTGCACCACCTCATGCAGGGTGAGCCCGGTCGTGTCGATGTGCACGGCGTCGTCGGCAGGTCGAAGCGGCGCCACGGCTCGGCTCGAGTCCCGGTGGTCGCGGTCAGCGATCTCCTTCGCCACCTGCTCAGGGGTGAGCTCCGCGGTGTTCGACTCTGCGAGGCGGCGGCGGCTCCGTTCGTCGAGTGATGCGGTCAAGAAGACCTTCACGTCGGCGTTCGGAAAGACCACCGTCCCGATGTCGCGCCCCTCCATGACCGAGCTTGCCAGGTTGCCGAGCTCGCGCTGCCGGGCGACCAGGGCCTCGCGGACCGCAGAGTGCGCGCTCACCTGCGAGGCAGCGAGCGAGACGGCGCTGGTGCGGATCTCATCGGTCACGTCATGGCCGTCGAGGTAGGCCCTGTTTGCCCCGCCAAGGTAGGCGAAGTCGATGTCAAGCGAGGTGGCGAGCTCACCAAGGGCCCGACCATCGAGCAAATCGACGCCGGCACGAGCGGCGGCGAGTGCCACGCAGCGGTACATGGCGCCGGTATCGATCAACCGGAAGCCAAGTCGCTCTGCGAGCAGGCGAGAGACAGTGCTCTTTCCGGCCCCGGCCGGTCCGTCGATCGCGACGATCATGTGTCACTCCATTCGAGCCGCGCTCCGAGGCGGCGAAGATCGTCTACCAGCGAGGGATAGCTCACGTCGATGGCCCCGGCATCCCGGATGCAGCTTGGTGACGAGGCGGCGAGCGCCGCGACGACCCCCGCGATGGCGATCCGGTGGTCACCCGCGGAGTCGATCTCGAAGCCGGGCCAGTTCGCGGCGGCAGTGCCCGCGACGGAGAACCCGTCTTGACGCTCCTCGACCTCTCGACCGAGCGCGCGGAGCAGGGTCGCGACGGTGGCGATCCGGTCTGACTCCTTGACGCGGAGCTCCGCGGCATCGCGGAAGTGGGTCGTGCCCTCGGCGACGGCAGCGAGAACGGCCAGGATGGGAATCTCGTCGATCAGCAGCGGAATCTGCGGCCCCTCGATGGTGGCGCCCCGGAGCCGGTCGGCCGTCACCAGGAGGTCTCCGGCGGGCTCGCCAGAGCTCAGCACCGCTCTGCGGCTCGACCGCGCACGCGCCCCCATGGCCTCGAACACGTGGAGGACGCCTGTCCGGGTGGGGTTCAGCCCCACTCCCTCGACGGTGATGCCGCCCCCGGTGAGCATTCCGGCGACCCAGAGGAACGCCGCAGAGGAGATATCACCCGGCACGGCGATCGAGGTGCCTCGCATGACCTGCGGGGCCACGAGCCTGCAGCTCGGTGCGGTGTCGAGTCTCGCGCCCTCCGCCGGACGCGCGTAGTGGGGACTCGAGGAGACGCGGACGCCAAGCGCGCGGAGCAGCCTCTCGGAGTGGTCGCGGGTGACCTCGGGCTCGACCACCTCTGTGACGCCGGCGCGAAACAGCCCGGCGAGGAGGATGGCCGACTTCACCTGGGCCGAAGCGGTCCGCAGCACGGCCCGCACCGGTGCGTTGACGCGCTCGCGATCGCACTCGGCCATCACGCGGAGGGGGAGCCTGCCGCCCTCGGATGTCTCGATGCGGTAGCCGAGGTCGGTCAGCGGGGCTGCGACCCGAGCCATGGGGCGTCGCGAGAGGCTCGGGTCGCCGATGAGGGTGGCCTCGACGCCAGCGCCTGCCAGGATCCCGGACAGCAGCCGAGCGGTCGTGCCGGAGTTCGCGCAGTCGATCGGTTCAGCCGGGTTCTTCAGCCCGTGGAGCCCGACGCCGCGGATCACCCAGATCGTGGCCTCCGCGTGCCGGACAGCAACCCCGAGCTGGCGAAGCGCTGCCGCGGTCGCGTAATTGTCCTCACCGCCGCCGGCGTTGAGGATCTCGGTGTCTCCCTCGCAGAGCGCCGCGAGCATGAGGGCGCGGTGGGTGACGGACTTGTCCCCGGGGACGCCGATCCGCCCCGCGAGGGGGCCGGGCGTCGGGTAGACCACCAGTGAGCGCGGCACCGGTCAGCCCACGACAGCGCGGAGAGCCTCCGCGCACCGGGCCATGTGCTCTCGGGTCCCGATGCTGATGCGCAGGTGGTCGGGCATGGCATAGGGAGCGAGTGGCCGGGTGATGATTCCCTGCCGCAGCAGGCGCTGAAAGAGCTCTGGGCCTCCGAATGGCGAGCGGATCAGCACGAAATTGCCCGAGGACGGGACGTACTCGAGGCCGAGCGCGGAGAGGTCCCGGCAGAAGGCCGAGCGCGCCTCTCGGTTCTCGCGGGCGACATGCTGCACAAAGTCGATGTCCTCCCACGCGGCGATGGCGGCGATCTGGGCGAGTGCGTTGACGTTGAAGGCATCGCGGGCCCGGTTGAACCGCTCCGCCACGTAGGTGGGCGCCACGCCATAGCCGACGCGCAGCCCCGCAAGCCCGTAGGCCTTCGAGAAGGTCCGCAGCACGATCAGGTTCTCGCGCTCCGCCAGCAGCGACATGCCGTCGAGTGCCGCCGGGTCGTCGAGGTACTCGAAGTAGGCTTCGTCGAGCACGACGAGCACGTGCTCCGGCACGGCTCTCAAGAAGGACTGGAGTGCGCCGCGCGGGACCACGGTGCCGGTGGGGTTGTTGGGGTTGGCGACAAAGACGAGGCGGGTGCGCTCACTGCAGGCCGCGGCCATGGCCTCGAGGTCGTGCCCGAGGTCACGGGCCGGCACGACCGTGTAGGGTACCCCGAGGCTGTCGAGCGAGACGCGGTAGGCGATGAAGGCGAACTGGCTGATGACGGCGTGGTCTCCGGCGCAGGCGAAGGTGGCGACCAGCTGCTTGATGATCTCGGCGCTCCCGTTGCCAACCAGGATCCTCGAGGCGTCGACGCCAAGGCGGGAGGCGAGCGCGGTGCGGAGCTTGAAGGCGGCGGCGTCGGGGTAGA
>JBILLP010000040.1:0-11664 GCA_044376025.1 Bradymonadia bacterium | reverse complement strand
GTGGACCCCACCGTACCGGCGATGGCGCCCAGCGTCGCATAGGTCGCGAGCCGACCGGCGTTGTAGGCGACCGTCGCCTCGACCCCACGCTGCTGCGAAGCGCAGGCGCTGGCGAACCCTCCGCACATGGCCGCGCAGTGGGGTGTCCCGAGCAGACCCGCGAGCGCCGAACCGAGGAGCGTGATGAACATCGAAGAATCCATGCAGGGCAGCAAATCGACACCCAGCGCGTCGACCTCCCGGGATCAATAGCAAGCCGGGTGCCAAGCCGGTGCGATCTGGCGGATCACCGGCGGAGACGCGGCCCGGAGCCGCCCCGACGCGGGGGCGCTGGGGCGCGGGCTGTGCGAAATGTCACGAATCGACGGGGATGGACCGTGTGAACACCGCCACCGGGCGAATTCGCACGCGCCCCTGTGGGATTCTGTATCGAGGTGGCGCCGACAGCAGGCGAGGGATTCCCGGTCGAACCGGATGGATGTCGGCTCGCAGGCCGCGTCGTTGGCCGGGCAGCGTCGACTCCTGGCGGCTTCTGCGCGTCTGGCACGGACTGTGCTGAAGGGCGCTCCGGGCGGGCGACGAAGGCCCAGAACCCTGTTTCAACCCCCCGGTCGAGGTTGGTCGTGAGTCAAGCAGCAGCAGAAGCCATCGAAGACCGGCCGCTCGGAGCCCTCCGCGCGGTCGACTATGACGACGAAGTGGTCAAGAAGTTCCTCTGGGCGACACTCGGCTGGGGTGCGGTTGGCATGCTGGTCGGCGTGATCATCGCGATCCAGCTCGCCTGGTGGCCGGCAAACCTGAATCTCCCGTACACGAGCTTTGGTCGCCTGCGGCCGCTGCACACGAACGCGGTCATCTTCGCCTTCGCCGGCAATGCCGTCTTCACGGGGGTCTATTATTCGCTCCAGCGCCTCTGCAAGGTGCGCATGTTCAACGACACGCTCTCTGCCATCCATTTCTGGGGATGGCAGGGAATCATCGTACTCGCGGCCATCACGCTGCCGCTCGGCCTGACGCAGGGCAAGGAGTATGCAGAACTGATCTGGCCGATCGACATCCTGGTCGCGCTGATCTGGGTGGTTTTCGCGATCAACTTCTTTGGCACGATCGCCAACCGGAAGAGCGAGCACATGTACGTCGCGATCTGGTTCTACATCGCGACCGTGATCACGATCGCCGTGCTGCATATCGTCAACAGCCTGGCAATCCCGGTCTCGCTCTTCAAGAGCTACTCGATCTTCCCGGGGATCACGGACGCGCTGGTGCAGTGGTGGTACGGCCACAACGCGGTTGGATTCCTGCTGACGACGCCCTTCCTGGGCATGATGTACTATTTCTTGCCCAAGGCTGCCCAGCGACCGGTCTACAGCTACCGCCTGTCAATCGTGCATTTCTGGGCACTGGTCTTCCTCTACATCTGGGCGGGTCCGCATCACCTGCTCTACAGCTCGCTGCCAGACTGGGCCCAGACGCTCGGCATGATCTTCTCGGTCATGCTGATCGCGCCGTCATGGGGCGGCATGCTCAACGGCCTGCTGACGCTGCGCGGAGCCTGGGACCGGGTGCGCGAGGAGCCGGTCCTCAAGTTCTTCGTGCTCGGGATCACCTTCTACGGCATGTCGACCTTCGAGGGGCCGATGATGTCGATCCGGACCATCAACAGCCTCTCGCACTACACCGACTGGACCATCGCGCACGTCCACTCCGGCGCGCTCGGCTGGGTGGGCATGAGCACGTTCGGCATGATCTACTATCTCGCGCCCCGGCTGTTTGGTCGTCCGCTCCACTCCAAGGCCCTTGCGACGGCCCACTTCTGGCTGGCGACGATCGGGCTGCTCCTTTACGTCGTTACGATCTACGTCGCGGGGCTCACCCAGGGCCTGATGTGGCGCCAGGTGGGTGAAAACGGACAGCTCGCGTACCCGAACTTCCTCGAGACGGTGACGCACCTCATGCCCTACTACTGGGGGCGCGTGGTCGGCGGCACCATGTACCTGGTCGGGCTGCTCCTCTTCGCCTTCAACGTCTGGAAGACCGCAACCAGTGGAGCCCCGGCGGTCGCCACCGGCGAGGTTGACGCAACCGCCTGAGCCGCGCGGTCCCCACGTCGTCGCCAATCCACACAGCCGCGCTCCAGAACCACGGAGAGTCCACGTGAGCAGCAACAAGCCAGAGTCCTTCCACCGCAGGGTCCTCGAGAACAAGGGGCTCCTCTTCACGGCCATCACCACCGTCGCCATCCTGATCGGTGGGATCGTCGAGATCATCCCGATGTACTTCGTGTCCGAGGCCGCGACGCCGCTCCCAGGCATGAAGCCCTACTCCCCGCTCGAGCTCGCCGGGCGCGACATCTACATCCGCGAGGGCTGCTACAACTGCCACTCGCAGATGATTCGACCCATGCGCTCCGAAACGCTTCGGTACGGCGCGTGGACCCGCGCGAACGAATATGCCTACGACCACCCGTTCCAGCTCGGAAGCCGCCGCATCGGCCCCGACATCCAGCGGGTCGGCGGCAAGTATCCCGACCAGTGGCACTATGAGCATATGAAGGACCCCCGGGCTGTATCGCCGGGTTCGATCATGCCCAACTACCCGTGGCTGTACGATGCCACCGTCAGCGCGGCCGACGTCGCTGCGAGCATGGGCGCCATGCAGACGCTCGGTGTGCCCTACACCGATGTCTCCGAGTCCTACGCCGCCGCAGAGATGAAGCGGCAGGGCGACGAGATTGTCGGTCGCCTCGCCACCGGCGGCATCACCGCACGGCCCGGCACCGAGATCATCGCCGTCATCGCCTATCTCCAGCGTCTCGGGACCGACTTCAGGGCCCCGCAGACCGCGTCCCGATAACCCGAACAGGACAGCCCCATGAATCCCGTCTTTCGCGCGGCAGCCGAGGCAAACCAGCTCGGATGGCTCACCGGCATCGCCTGCATCATGTTCTTTGTGATGTTCGCGCTGCTCGTCGCATGGTGGCTCCTGCCCGGCTCGCGTGAACAGGCCGAGGCGGCTGCCCGGATGCCCTTCAACGAGGATTGAACAAGATGAATTCCAACGAACCCCAAGATACGATTCTCGGACACGGGTCAGAATCCGATGGCATCGAGGAGTACGACAACCGCCTGCCCTCCTGGTGGGTCGGGCTCTTCTACGCCACGATCGCAATTGGCGTCTGGGTCTTCGTCGACTGGCACATCGTGACGCCGCGCTCGCTCGCCGGCGAGTATGATACCGAGGTCGCGGCAGCCCTCGCTGCGATGCCTCCGGCCGCAAAGCCCGTCGCCGTGGTGGTCGATGCCGGCCACATTGCCGCCGGCAAGGATGTCTTCTCGAAGAACTGTGTCTCCTGCCACGGCGAGAAGGCCGAGGGCAAAATCGGGCCGGACCTCACCGATGCGACCTGGATTCACGGCGGAAAGCCCGAGGAAATCGGCAATACGGTGTTCTACGGTGTGCCGGCCAAGGGCATGCTCTCGTGGGGCCCGATCCTCGGGCCGCAGGCTGTCGCCGACGTCTCCGCATACATCCACTCCCTCGGGGGCGGACAGTAGTCGCGGCGATGGGCCCGGACTCTACGGCCAAGACGCGGACCGGCAGCGGCCTCGGGCCGAAAGGCACGAGGCCGGTCGGTCGACTGGGCCGGTCCGGCATCGTCGACGCAACCTCGAAGGGGTGCTCTCGTGCTCAATGACGGAACAGGCAGACGTCCCCGGCTCTACCCGACCCGTATCTCGGGAAGCTTCGAGAAGGTCCATGTTGCGAGCGGATGGTTGCTGCTGGCGATTCTCTTCGTGACACCGTGGATCCCCATCGGCGGACATCCGATGGTGCACATCGATCTGCCCGAACGTCGATTCTATGTGCTCGGCATGACGCTGAGCGCGCTCGACACCCCGATCATCTGGCTGTCCCTGTTGATCGGGGCCCTGCTGCTCGGGCTGGTGACGTCTCTGCTCGGTCGCGTCTGGTGCGGCTACGCCTGCCCCCAGACTGTCTTTCTGCACGAGATCGTCCACAAGCTCGAAGCGTGGATCGAGGGCAACCGTGGCGCCCGGCGACGGCTCGACGACGCGCCGTGGACCTCGACGAAGATCGCGAAGAAATCCCTCAAGTGGTCGCTGTTCGCGCTGGTATCTGGCGCCATCGCGTTGACCGGCGTCTCCTACTTCGCACCGGCCGGGGAGGTCTGGACGGGGGCCTCGTCCTCGACCGTCTATTCATTCGCGGCCGCAGGTGCCGCCCTGCTCTTTGTCGACCTCGCCTGGTTCCGGGAGCAATTTTGCAACTACCTCTGTCCCTATGCCCGGATCCAGTCCGTTCTGCAGGACCCACACACCGTCTCGGTTGGTTACGACGTCGGGCGCGGAGAGCCCCGCCGCGGTACCGTACGCGCGGGGTCGCTTGGTGGTCCGATCGACCTGAGCGGAAACGCACCCCGGGTTTTGGGAAAAGGAGAGTGCGTCGACTGTGGGCTCTGCGTCGCAGTCTGCCCCCAGGGCATCGATATCCGCCACGGATTCCAGCTTGAGTGCATCTCCTGCGCCCGCTGTGTCGATGCCTGCACGTCGGTCATGCAGCGGCGAAACCTGCCATCGCTGATCCACTACACCACCGAGGCCAGGCTCCAGGGGCTCCCCGCAGCGGGGCGCCGCGTTCGACCGTTCATCTACGCCGGCATGATCGCGGTACTCGGCATCGCGCTTGCAGCCTTGGTCCACGACCACGCCCACGTTGACGCGACCGTGACCCGCATGCCCGGCGACCTCTTCACCATCCTGCCTGACGGCAGCACGCAGAATCAGTTCCGCGCACATGTGCTGAACTACTCGGATACCCCCCAGGCCTACCGGGTCTCGGTCAGGGGTTTGGAGGGCGCCGAGGTCGTCTCGCCGTCGTCGTCGGTGCCGGTGCCGCCCGGCAAGGAGCTCGACCTCCCGGTCTTCGTGATCATGCCGCCCGGCTCCCCAAAGACGAGGACGACCGGGTTCGAAATCGTGATCTCGTCGGGCTCTGACGAGGTCGCGCGCCCCGCAACCTTCAAGACCGCCGCAAAGGAGTGACGCCATGCGCTGGCCCTTCGCTGTCATCCTCATCCTTGTCAGCATCGCACTCTTCGACGGCTTCGCCATCCTGATGGCGATCCAGAACCCCGACCCCGTGGCGGCCGACTATGCAACCGAACCCCGCTGACGCCACCTGTGTACACTGTGGCACACGGGTCGCTCGCCGCGCCGCAGTCTGGCGTCGGCAGAAGGCCTTCTGCTGCGAGGGCTGCGCGATGGTTTCCGAGCTCGCGAGCGAGGGCGGCTGGGATCGATTCTACGAGCTCAGGCAGGGATACTCGCCGCGCCCCGAGCCCGGCGATGTCTCCTCGTTCGATCACCCGGCATTCCTTGAGGCCCACTCCCGCGTCGAGGCCGACGGACGACGGGTCGCGGATTTCCAGATCGGGGGTCTGCGCTGCGCCGCCTGTGTCTGGCTGATCGAGCGCGGCGTTGGTCGGCTCCCGGGCGTGGAGAGTATCCATGCCTCGTTCAGCACGGGCAGGGCGCGCGTCGTCTGGAGCGAGGGCTCGGTCCGGCTCTCGCAGATCGCACGCAGGATCCAGGAGCTCGGGTATCAGCCCCGAATCGGTGGCTCCGCTCCGCGGACCGCCCACGCACTGCTCGGACGCCTCGGCGTCGCTGCGTTCATCTCGATGAACGTCATGATGCTGTCCGTCAGCATCTACCTCGGTTGGTTCGAGGGTATGGAGGAGCGGCACGCCGCCCTGATGCGCTGGATGATCCTCGCGCTCGCGACCCCTGCAGTCTTCTACTCGTCTCAGCCCTTCTTCACGCGCGCACTGGCCGGGTTGCGCGAAGGCATCCTGTCGATGGATGTCCCGATCGCGCTCGCGATCGCACTTCTCTACGGCCATGGCGTCTGGGCGACGCTGCGGGGCGAAGATGGCTATCTCGATTCGCTCACGATGCTCGTCGCGCTGCTGCTCGCCGGGCGGTTCGTGGAGGACCGCGGAAGGGCCCGGGCGGAGGCCGCCGCCGGCGCGCTGCTCTCTCGCGTGCCAACGCTGGCGCGTCGCGTCACCGGGACCGGCGTTGAGGAGGTCCCCGTCAGCCAGCTCGCGCTCGGTGACCGGATCGCCGTGGGCAAGGGCGCTGTCGTCCCGGTCGATGCACGCATCGAGGAGGGAAGCGCAGAGGTCGACCTCTCGCTCGTGACCGGCGAGGCCGAGGCGGTGACCCGCGGGCCTGGCGCCGAGCTCCCGGCCGGGTGCAGCATCCTCGAGGGCGGTATCGAACTGCGCGTGACGGCGGTCGGTGACGACACGCTGCTGGCGCGGCTCGCCCGGATGGTCGCCTCCGCCCGGGCCTCGAGGGCTCCCCTCCTGCAGCTCAGCGACCGCATCGCCCCCTGGTTCACCCTGGCGACGCTCGTCGCGGCCGTGGCGACCTTCGTCAGCTGGTCGCTGCTGCACGGCACCTCGGTCGCGATTGCGCCGACGGTCGCGGTGCTCGTGGTGGCCTGTCCCTGTGCCCTCGCGCTCGCGACGCCCGCGGCGCTCTCCGTGGGCATCGGTGCTGCCGCTCGCCGTGGTGCCTTCATCCGGGACGGCGAGGTTCTGATGCGCCTGGCGGAGGTGGACGCGATTGCCTTCGACAAGACGGGTACGCTGACCGCCGGACGCCCCGAGGTCACCTCCGCGAGCGACGAGGCGCTCAGGATTGCTGCCGCCGTCGAGCGCACCAGCCTCCACCCCGTCGCACGCGCGATCCTGCGTGAGACCGAGCGGCGCGGCATCGCGCTCGACCGCGCCGATGACATCGTCGAGACCACAGGCAGGGGCATCGCCGGGCGCGTCGACAACGCCTTCGTCGAGGTGCGAGCGGGGAGCTCAGCCGGCTCGGTCGAGGTCTTCAGCGACGGCATCCGGGTCGGCGAGATCCGCATGCGGGACCGCCTCCGGCCGGGTGCTGAGCGCCTGATCCACGACATGGGCCTGGAGCCGGCGCTGCTCACCGGCGATGCGGCAGCGGCGGCGCACGAGGTCGCTTCGCTGACCGGCATCACCCGCGTGCACGCTGGGCTTTCGCCCGAGGCCAAGGTCGCCTGGCTCGAGGCGCGGCGCGCGGAGGGGCGAAAGGTGCTGTTTGTCGGTGACGGGATCAACGACACGGCCGCGCTCGCTGCTGCTCACGTGGGTGTTGCCATGGGCGCGGGGGCTCCCGCGGCACTGCTGGCTGCCGACGTCACCCTGGTCGAGGATGCCGTGGCACCGGTCCTCGCGGCGGTGCGGGCGGCCCGTATCACCCGCGCAACCATCGTGCGGAACGCCCGCGGCAGTGTCATTTACAATGCCAGTGCCGTCACCGCCGCGGCGTTTGGGCTCGTCAACCCGCTGGTGGCCGCCATCCTGATGCCAATCTCGAGCATGGTGGTCGTACTGGCCGCCCTGTCGGTCGAACGGAGACTACGCGATGGATATCCTGCTCGTCTTGCTCCCGCTGTCGACGATGCTCGCAGCGCTGTTTGCCTGGATGTTTGTGCGGGCGGTGCGCAAAGGACAGTTTGACGACCTTGAGGATGCACGCTGGCGCGTTCTCGAGGACGACGACTGAACGACAGGCCACCCTCGGGAGGCCCCGCATCCCTCTGTCAGCTCCTTCGCGTCTGACCACCCAGGTCGTGCGGGCAAGCCCGCCTCAGTCGGCCCTCTGACCAAGATGCCGACAACAGGAGCCCGGAACAGGTCCGGGCCCCGCCGCGTCGGTCGCCTGGCGACTCAGGCCTTCTTGACGAAGGCCGTGCACGAACCCTCGGGATGAATGGGCCCCTTCACGACCGTGCAGCCACCGCAGGCACCGGGTGCCGCGGCCGTGTAGAGCTGGCAGAGGCTGCAGTGCTTGGCCGGGTCCGTCGACTTGTCGACGTAGCTCAGGCTGGTGCGCGTCGAGATGTCAGCCGGCGACAGCCCGGTGGTATCCAGGCACGTCAGCGCGCCGCCTCCACCCTTCGAGCAGGCTGCGAGCAGCCCCACACTGGCGGCCGATGCGCCGAGGATGGCGGCGCGGGCAAGGAACTGACGACGGTCGAGATGCTGGTTCGACATGATGTTGACCTCGTGGCGGCGGGCGATGCTTCGCTCCGGTGGCTCCGCCGGCGCCCCGGTGCTTGGGATATCATGCTCACGTTGAATGAGCGTTCAGTCAAGTAGTCCCCCGTAGAAACCCGACGGGGACGATCTCCTCGCGTGCGCTCTGGGTGATGCCGCACAGTGTCGTGTAGTGCTGCGCACACTCATCGACGGGGAGTCGAGATCTCAAACTCGGCAGAGACCACCCGGACCTCGTCGCCACGCGGCACGATGTCGATCTCGACCCCCTCAAACCCGGCCACGCTCAACTGCCGCATCAGCTCACCCCGGACCAGTTCGATGGAATTCGTGGAGCTCGTCGACAGTGTCAGCGCACGGAGCTGTCCGGACCGCCGCCGAGCCAGCGACTTGAGACAATCGATGACCCCTGAGATCTGGGATCGGGTGCTGTCAGGCGGGGAGCTCATGTGGATTCGAGATAGCAAGCTCCATGCCGACCGCTGACAGCGAGCGCGATCCCGACACCCGCAAATCGAGCACCGCGCAGGTGGCGTTGGAGAGCGCGGGCAGGAGCCTCTGGCCGACGCGAGTGGCTGCGGTTGAGATTTTCGTGGTCGCGCTGCGTTGACCGGTGGTAGGGGTGTGCGTGGTTGCGCGGCGTCAAGGCGCCTCCCCGGCGGAGAAGAGGTCGGACATGTCGAAGAAAGGGACCATCCTCGTCTGCGACGACGAGGAGCTGATTCGCTGGTCGCTGGTGGAGCACCTCCGGGGCGAAGGCTTCCAGGTGGTCGAGGCCGCCAACGGGCGTGAGGGGCTCACCCGGATCCGCGAGTCACACCCGGCGGTCGCACTGCTGGACCTCCGCATGCCCGAGATGGACGGCCTCACCGTCCTCAGGACGCTCCGCGAGGAGGGCAACGACGTCCCCGTCATCGTCCTCACCGCGCTCGGCACGATCGAGCCCGCCATCGAGGCGACACGACTCGGCGCCAGCGCCTACATGACTAAGCCGTTTCACCTCGACAAGGTCTCGGACACCGTCCGGCGAGTCCTCGACACCGGCATCTCCAAGCGTGCGGTCGCCTCCGGCGGTGGGCGTGAGTCCCAAGCCTACAATGGCATCATCGGTGCCGCCCGGACCATGCTCACGCTCTTCGAGACGCTCGAGCGGCTCGAGCGCATCGATGCCCCGACCGTGCTCATCACCGGCGAGTCCGGGACCGGCAAGGACCTCATCGCACGCGCGATCCACGCGCGCGGCCCTCGAAAGCTGCGCCCCATTGTCGAGGTCGACTGCGCCGCCATCCCCGAGACCCTCGTCGAAAGCACGCTCTTTGGGCACGAGCGGGGCGCCTTCACCGACGCCAAGAGCCAGAAGGCAGGCCTCTTCGAGACCGCTGCCGGTGGGGTCGTCTTCCTCGACGAGGTCGGCGAGCTCCCGCTCACGATGCAGGCCAAGCTGCTGCGCGCCCTCGAGAACCGCAAGTTCAAGCGTGTCGGTGGCAACGTCGACCTGAAGTTCGACGCCGGCATCCTCGCGGCGACCAACCGCAACCTGCTCGCAGAGGTCGCCGCGGGGCGGTTCCGCGAAGACCTCTATTACCGGCTCGCGGTCGTGCAGCTCGAGGTCCCGGCCCTGCGTGCCCGCCGCGAGGACATCCCGCTCCTCGCCGATCACTTCCTCTCGAACTACGCGGACCTCCATGCGCACGAGCCGCCTCGGCTCAGCGAGGAGGCCCTCACCAAGCTCATGGACTACGCCTGGCCCGGCAACATCCGCGAGCTCCGCAACGTGATGGAACGCCTGTCCATCTTCGCCTCCGGCGCCGTCGTCAGGCCCGACAGCCTCCCCGCCAACATCCGGTACGCACGGCCGACCCACGTCGAGCGCAGCACCTTCGTCCTCCCCGACGAGGGGGTCAACCTTGTCCAGCTCGAGCGGAGCCTTGTGCAGCAGGCGCTCGACCGCACCAGCGGCAACCAGAGCGCCGCCGCCAGGCTCCTTGGGCTCAGCCGCTACGCGCTGCGCAACCGGATGAAGAAGTTCGGCATCCCCTTCGAGTCCTGATCTTGCCGTCGAGGTTGCCCTCTGGAGCTTCGCCGACTACCCCCCGCGTCCTTCGCCGGCAAGGCACATCGAGGTGTGACATGTTGAAGCTCGGGTTGGCCGCTTTGCTCGCAGTCTGTCTCTCTGCCTGTGTGGGCAAGGCCGGTTGGCGCAACGATCCGCTGGTGCAGGGAAGCAGGGCGGCGTTCCCGCCCCACACCGGGCCGACTGGCCACGGGCCCGACTCGCAGCCTACCTCACAGCCCGACTCGCAGCCCGACTCGCAGCCTACGTCACAGCCAACCTCGCAGCCCACCGGGCCCCAGCAGCGCCTTGCGCCACGCTAGGCTCCGGTCGGCACCACCGTCCCGAACCCCATGAGCGACCTGCCTGACCAGCTCGAACTGCTGCGGATCCCTGGGTCCGCGGCGGCTTCTATCGTCGTGCGGCTGATCAGGGGTCTCGACCGTCCCCGCGGCTTCGGACGTGATGTCGAGGACCTGCTGCGCGATTTCGAGAACCTCCCGGCTGAGGCGTGGCCGGTCGACCCGACGCCCTCGGCCATCGTCGCGGCCTATGGGCTCTTTGCGCTCGGAGGCTGGACCGAGAAGACCGAGGCGCGGGCGCGCTCGCTCCCCCTGCTCACGGAGCGCTGCCTGGTCCGGCTTCACGCCTCACTGGCATCGGTGCCAGGCGAGGTCGCCGCGCAGCTCGCCGCTCCCTTGCTCAGTGCCTGGGGGCAGACCACCGTGGTGCGAAAGGAGATCCTCCTCGAGACCCTCGTGGAGCAGGCGCCGCCCGAGCTCCACGAAGCCCTGCTCCTGCTCGTGGGTGACGACGTCTCTCGACGTGGACGCGACTTCTCGAGGCTTGCGGGCGCGGCGGCTGGGGCCGGCGCCAGCCCGCCGGCGCGGCAGCGCGAGCAGGCGCTCCTCGCAGCCCGGATCCACGCCTGCAGGGGCGACTTCGCGGCCGCCGCGGCGCTGCTCGAGCGGGAGCCCATCTCAGACCCCCGCGTGCTCGACACCTCGGTCAAGGTCCTGCTCGCGCAAGGGCTCCACAACGAGGCCATCGAGCGCGTCGCGCGGGGCATCCTGCTCTCCGATGACAAGCGCCTCCTGCGCGACCAGCTTGTCGAGCTCCTCCTCGACGTCGACGACATCCAGGGTGCGGTCGACCAGCTCATGGTCCAGATCGATGAGTCAGGCGACCTGACCTACTGGCACATCCTGAGGAACGTCCTGCTCGAACGGGCTCCCGACTCGATCGCCGACGTCCGTGAGGCGCTCCGCACCCGGGCCCCCTCGACCTTCGTCGAGATCCTGATCGAGGAGCAGGACTTCGACGAGCTGCTCCGCATCTCGCAGCTCAAGTCCTTCACCTACGAACAGCTCTGGCAGCTTGGAGACGCGCTCGCCGAGCAGCATCCGGACGAGGCCTCACGCCTCTACGAGCGTGCCGTGCAGGTCCACGGTGCGCTCGCGGTCACGCGCGTGCTTGCGGGTGAGTTCGTGCGCCG
>JBILLP010000417.1:0-3765 GCA_044376025.1 Bradymonadia bacterium | reverse complement strand
TCGTCATCGGCGACCGGCTCGACCGTCGTGTGGGTGCGCTGGAGCTTGCTGAGCTCCTCCTCGATCTCGCTGGGATCGACGACCGCCGTGAGCTTCTCGACGGAGAGGCCCACGTACGCCGGGAGCTCGCCGACGGTCGGCAGGAACTCCGCGACGAAGCTGAACCGCACGTCGCTGCGGCCATCGGCGCCGTCGATGACCTTCATGTCGAAGTAGCCGAGCGCGGACTGCAGTTCAGGGCTGGAGGACACAATCGACTGGAAGCGCTCGTTGACGAGCGCGGAGACGGACTCCTTGAGCGCATCGGCGCCGACCTTCTTGCGGACCTCGGACAGCGGAGCCTTGCCGGGCCTGAAGCCATTGACGCGCACCCGCGTCGCCAGCTGCTGGATGCGTCGGTCGACGGCGACCTTGACCTCACCCACGGGAATCACGCCCGTAACGAGCTTGGAGACAGGTGACTGCGTAGCGACTTCGTGGCTCATGGAGCGTCCTCAGGGGCGAGCGGTAGGGATGGGTCCGGCGCGCCCTGCATGGGGCGCAAAAATCGGGGCCGCTTGCGTACGCGGCGACCACGGGCGGGTCAACCCTCCGCGGCACGGGCGAGACGGCCGACGAAGGCGTGGCTCCGGCCACACCGGGCCATGCGAGCGGGGGGAGTCGAACCCCCACGGTGTGAACCACTGGATCCTAAGTCCAGCGCGTCTGCCAGTTCCGCCACGCTCGCGCAGCAGGCCCGTGCGAAGTACACCCAGAAGGAATCGAACCTTCAACAAACGGATTAAGAGTCCGCTGCTCTACCAATTGAGCTATGGGTGCTTGACCGGATGGCTCCGGAATCGGCGTTGGAGGCTAGCGGCCTGAAGTCGCCCAGTCAATCGAAGCGAGCGAACTTCTTCTCAGGGTTCGCCTAGTACACCCGGCAGGAATCGAACCTGCGACCTACGGATTCGAAGTCCGGCGCTCTATCCGACTGAGCTACGAGTGCATCGGGTCTCACGACCCAGGGAGGGTGAAGGGGTTTGAACCCTCGACATCCGGAACCACAATCCGGCGCTCTGCCAACTGAGCTACACCCTCCGTGAAGCCGGGAGACTCAAGGGCCCCGGTCCGGTTCACAGGGTGAAGGAGTCTACCGGAGGCTCCCCGGACTGTCAACGCTCTGCGCGGCTGGCGACCGCCCGCTCGGCCGAGCGCGCCCGGCAGGAATCGAACCTGCGACCCACGGCTTAGAAGGCCGTTGCTCTATCCGACTGAGCTACGGGCGCTAGCGAGTCGGGGTGACAGGATTCGAACCTGCGACTTACGGTTCCCAAAACCGTCGCGCTACCAGACTGCGCTACACCCCGGCGGCCCGCGGCAGTAACCGCACACTCCGGGGCTGGCAAGCGCGATTACTCCCCGGACCCTCCCGCCGTCGCCCCTTCGCGCGTCAGCCGATCCGACAGCGCCGGCCCACGATCCGCGCCGAGCTTCGCACGGCGCTCGTCGAGGTCGCGCTCAATCCCGACCATGACCCGCTCCACCTCCTCAACGCCCGGCGCGTTGCTCCGCCCCGACCGCAGCGCCCGCAACCGGGACAGCACCGCATGCGCGTCCGCCGGACGACCCGTCTCGAGCAGCGCCCGTGCGAGGTTCCAGTGCGCGCTGTCGGCGAGCGCCGGGCTCGCGAGCAGCGCGCGGTAGTGCGGCTCCGACTCGTACGGCAGCCCCGAGTTCAGCAGGTCGTTCGCCCGCAACAGCTCATCTTGCCGGTACGTCTGTGGCTCCGCGGGCCAGAAGGCGACCGCCGACAGCGCCGACGAGATCGCCGCCGTCCGCGAGGCGGGCGCCCAGTCGGCAGTGCGGATCGCTGCCCACACCCGCTCCGCCGTGAACCCCACGCCCACGGCCAGGAACGGCAGCCAGGGCAGCCGGTAGCGCCCGACCACGAAGAAGGCCGCAAAGGTCACCAGCGGCAGCAGCAGGCCGAACACCCCGAGCACCGGGTCCCGGCGCCGCCATGACAGCCACACAAGCCCCGGGATGCCCAGCGCCGTGAACAGCCCAGCCCCGGGCCAGACCGGCAGCGACAGCACGCCCATGTACTGGCGCTCGTAGTCGTAGGTCCGGTTGTCAGCGACCTCCTCGTTCCGCACCGCGAGCAGCAGCTTGCGCGACACCAGGCCGAGCAGCCGGCCTGGGTCCGCCGCGACCTCATCGAGGGTTCGATGCAGCCAGTACCGGTTGACCTCCGACCGGGTCGCCGGTTGACCGCCGGCCTGCTCGGCGATCCGGCGCGACTCCGAGAGGAGCTCCGACGTGTCGGCCTTCAGCACCCAGCCCGGCGGTGCGTTCCATGTACCATCTGCGCCGGCGTGGTTGCCGATGTACAGGTTCACAGCCCCCGACGAGGCCGAGATCGCTTGCACACCCCTGGCGGCGTTGAACACGAACACCGGCGCCAGCAGCAGCAGGCCGCCCGCCAGCGCCGCGCCCGCCAGCCTCGCCCGCACAGCCCATGCCAGGCGTGCGACCGACGAGCCGGCCGACCAGACCACCCACGCCCCGAGCGGAACGAGCAGCATCGCGTTGGGCCGAGCGGCGATCGCCGCCCCGAGGGCCAGCCCCATCAGCGCAGACGCATGCAGCGACGGTCGCTCCCTGAACCTGATCATCAGCCATGCGGCCAGCACCGTCGCCCAGGCGACAATGCTGTCGGACAGCAACCGCGTCTCGTAGAACAGGGCCGGCCCGCACGCCGCCCAGAGGATCGAGAGCGCCACCGCGGTTCGCCTCTCGACATACCGGCGCGCGATGCGCCATGTCATCCAGGCGACACTGACGCCCAGGGCCTGCTGCACCACGAGCACCCAGATCGCCTTCTCCGACCAGCCCGCGTAGAGGGCGGTCAGCGCGGCCGTCCAGAGCGGGCTCAAGAAGAAGGGCTCCTGCACGAGCGACCAGTTCCCGTGGGCGAGTGCCCGGGCGACCCGATCGAACTGCACCTCGTCGAACCGGTGCATCCCGAACACGGGATCGGCGATCGCGCCGGCAAACACGAACGCCCGAAGCAGCAGGGCGGTCGAGATGACCAGCAAGCCGTCCCTCCGCTCGGCAGTGTCGTACGGGGGGCGCGTCGCGGGGATGTCACCCGATGAGGTCTGCATGGTCGGTCAGCCAGGTGGACAGCATTCGGAGCGCCTGCCCGCGATGGCTGATGGAGTTCTTGCGATCCGGGTCGAGCTCCGCGAGCGGAGTGCCGTCGGGGAGACGAAAGTAGGGGTCGTAGCCGAAGCCGCCCGCGCCGCGCGGCTCAACGACCACCCGACCCTCCATCGTGCCGGTGAAGAGGACAACCCTCACGTCACCGAGGTCGGCATCCTGCACGCTCCGCTCGTCGCGGAGGGCGCCGACCCGCTGCCTCCACGACCCGGGGTCGAGGGCATGCGACGAACCCGGGAGCGCGAGCGCGATGGCGCACTGGTAGCGCGCCGACGACGACGTCAGGCCGCGGGCGCGCAGCTCCTCGACGAGCCGGCGGTTGTTCGACGCGTCGGACGCACCCGCCCCCGACCAGCGCGCGGAGTGCACGCCCGGCGCCCGGTCGAGCGCGTCGACTTCGATGCCCGAGTCATCCGCGAGTGACGCCGTCCCTGTCCGGGCAAGACAGGCGCAGGCCTTGAGCGTGGCATTCGAGGAGAAGGTCGCTCCCCACTCATCGACCTCCATGGCCGCGTCAGCAGGGTCCTGGACCGCGATCCCGACGCCGAACCCCGCCACGAT
>JBILLP010000416.1:0-3774 GCA_044376025.1 Bradymonadia bacterium | reverse complement strand
AAACGGGCGCCGGCCGGCACATTCTCGCGACGCCCCGAGGCGAGGTTGTCGACGACGATGACCTCGTGTCCCCGTGCGAGCGCTGCGTCAGCGATGTGGCTGCCAATGAATCCGGCGCCGCCGGTGATGAGGATCCGTGCCATCGTTGCTACGCCTCAGGTCGAAGGTGTTCAGGCCCGTAGAGGGTGCAGGTCGGGGGCTGCATGCCGCGCCTGTATCCGAGCCTCGCGCCGGCGATTCCCTCGGTGATCGCCCTCGGTTCGCGGTACTGCCTTGCATAGGCCGCAAAGAGCCTCACGAGGAAGGCCCACGCGGTCGGTCGCTCGTGCCGGCGCAGGTGCCGGGCGATGATGATGCCCCGGTTGTGTCCGAGCCCCCGGTTGTACCGACCGACCTCATCGACACGGCATCCGCCGGCGGGCGCGGCGAGGTGCAGGAGTCTGGCTTCGCCGTCGAACACGACCCGGTGACCTGCGGCCCTGGCCCGTAGGCAGAGGTCGAGTTCCTCGTACAGCGCGGCGCCGTAGCTGAGGGCTTCGTCGAACCCGCCGCAGGACTCGAAGACGTGACGCCAGCCCGAGAAGTTCCCTCCCGGGGCGTGTGTAACGTCAAAACGGCCCCTGGCTGCAAACCCGCGCACCGGCTCGCACCTCAAGCGGTCGAAGGCTCCCGTTGGCGGCCCCGGGTCGTGTGCTCGGCTCTTCTCGTCGATGCCGCCGGCGACAATCCCGACGCCTGGCTGGCAGAGCGCGTCGAGGTGGCGGGCGACGAAGTCGGGGGGCACACGCACATCGTCGTCGACGTACACGGCGGCCTCGTATCGGGCCTTCTGCCAGCCGAAGTTGCGAGCATTGGGCAGGCCACGAAAGGTCACGCGGTAGTGCGAAACGAGGTTGCCCAGGTCGCGGAGCACCTGCGCGACGGGCTCTGGCACGCAGTCCGACTGGTCGACGACGAGAATCTCGAGCGGCCGGTGTGACTGCGCGCCCAAGTCCCGGAGGCAATCGGCGAGGAAATCACCGCGCTGCAGCGTCGGGACGACCACGGTCACACCCTGCTTCAAGCCTTCGTCGCGCACCATCTCACCCCGAGGGCCAGTCAGGCCCGGGCGCCATGAGAGCGCCCCTCGGGCGCCGTTAGCATGCGGTCTACGACCGTCAAGCGGGGTTCTCCACACGACGAACCGCCGAAACTGCTCGACATGGCAGCCGGAACGGCCCATGCAGAGACTGCGTCATCGCAGCGGAGCAGGACATGGCTACGGATTCGAACTGGATGATCTACGGCGCGACCGGCTACACGGGCGTGTTGACGGCGGAGCGGGCGGTGGAGCTGGGTGAACGCCCGGTGGTTGCCGGTCGCAGCGAGGCGAAGGTGCGCCCGCTTGCCGAACGGCTCGGGCTGCCATGGCGTGTCTTCTCGCTCGACGATGCCGATGCCGTGAGGTCGGGCCTCGAGGGCGTCGACACCGCGCTGCTGATCGCGGGGCCCTTCTCGGGGACATCGCGACCCTTCCTCGACGGCTGCCTCGACCGCGGGGTGAACTACCTCGACGTCACCGGTGAGATGATGGTCTTCGAGGCTGTCCTGGCGCGCTCCGCAGAGGCGAAGCAGCGTGGGATTGTCGCGATGCCGGGCGTCGGCATGGACGTCGTGCCGTCGGACTGCCTCGCAGCGATGCTGAAGCAGAGGCTTCCGGACGCGACGCACCTCGAGCTCGCGATCTGGGGTCTCGGGGGCCTGAGCCCGGGCACGGCGAAGACGATGGTCGAGGGCCTGCAGCACGGGAGTGCCGAGCGGATCAACGGCCGCATCCGGCCCGTGCCTGCCGGCCATGCAACCCGGACCGTGCGCTTTGCCTCCGCGGAGCGCTTCGTCGTCGCCATCCCCTGGGGCGACGTCTCGACCGCGTTCCACACGACCGGCATCCCGAATGTGCGCACCTACTGGGCGATGAAGCCGTCTGCGGTGAAGGCGATGCGGCTCAACGACTCGCTCAAGGGGCTCTACGGTCTGGGGCTCTTTCAGAAGGCGGCGCGCCAGCTCATCGAGTGGTCGATCAAGGGGCCCGACGAGGGCACGCGCCAGACGGCCAAAGTGGAGTTCTGGGGCGAGGTGCGCAACGCCGCCGGCCAGTCCGTGGAGGGGCGTCTCGTCACGCCGGAGGGCTACACACTGACCGCCGACGCGGCGGTCGCCTGCGTGCGCGGCGTGCGTTCGGGCAAGGTCGCGCCCGGCGCTGTCACACCCGGGGCAGGCTTCGGCGGCGAGTTCATCCTGTCGTTGCGGGGCGTGCGCGACCTGAGCTTCGAGGGGCCCTAGGCGCCTTCGCGGCCCACGAGCAGATCGGGCACGACGCGGGGTCGTGACGCAGTGCCGGGCAGTACTCTCGACCGAAGTAGATGATCTGCAGGTGGCGGATGTTCCACGTGTCGCGGGGAAAGCAGCGCTTGAGGTCGGCCTCGGTCTTCTCGACGCTGTGGCCGTTGCTGAGTCCCCAGCGTGCGGCGAGCCGGTGGATGTGGGTGTCGACCGGGAAGGCGGGCACCCCGAATGCCTGGGCCATGACCACCGACGCGGTCTTGTGCCCAACGCCAGGCAGCGCCTCGAGCTCGTCGAACGTGTTCGGGACCTGCCCGCCGTGACGGTCGCGCAGGAGCACGGCGGTGCGGTGCAGGTTGACAGCCTTCTGCGGAGCGAGCCCGACCTGCCGGATGAGCGACTGGATCTCCTCAACAGACAGGTCTGCCATCGCGGCCGGCGTCGAGCCCCTCGCAAACAGCGCTGGCGTCAGCTCGTTGACCTTCTTGTCGGTCGTCTGCGCAGACAGCAGCACCGCCACGAGCATCGTGAAGGGGTCGGTGTGGTCGAGCGGCACCGCCGGATCAGGGTAGAGCGCATCGAGCTGTTCGCCAATGCGGCGAGCCTTCTGTTGGCGGTTCATGAGAGCAGCTCCGGGACAGGCTGGTCGAAGCCGACGAACACCGGCTCAGGCTCGAGCGTGACCCCGAAGTCGCGCTGCACGCCACGCCTGATGACGCGGGCCAGCGACACAATGTCAGACGCACGCGCGGCACCGTCGTGCACGATCGCCAGGGCGTGGCGCGTCGAGGTGCGGGCAGCCCCGAACCGAAAGCCCTTCTCGAACCCTGAGCGCTCGATCAGCCATGCCGCGCTGAGCTTCACGCCGTCGCCCGGGGCTGGGTAGCGTGGCATGGTTCCCTGCCAGCCGAGCTCGGCGGCGCGCTGCGCGACCTGGTCAGCGAGCGCAGGCGTCACGACCGGGTTCATGAAGAAGGAGCCGGCGCTCCTGCGGTTCTCGTCGTCGGGGTCGAGCAGCATCGACTTCGAGGCGCGCAGCTCGAGCACCGCCTGGCGCACCTCCGCCGGGCGCGGCGCACGGTTCCCGAGGTCGAGCCTGCGGCGCAGCTCCTCGTACTGAACGCGCGAGGTGGCGCCCCTGACAAGCCGGAACTCCACGCCGGTGACCACCATGCGGTTGGCCGAGGGCCCCTTGAACCGGCTGGTCCGGTACCCGAACCCGCACGCTTCGGGTGTGAGCCTGCGAATCTCGCTGGTGTCGAGGTCGAGCACCTCGACCGACGAGATCGTGTCTGCGGCCTCAGCCCCGTAGGCCCCGATGTTCTGGATCGGGGATGCGCCGACCCTGCCCGGGATGCCGCTCAGACACTCAAGGCCGGCGAGCCGCTCGTCGACGGTGAAGGCGACGAGCTCATCCCAGACCACGCCCGCCCCGACGAAGAGGCGATGCTC
>JBILLP010000415.1:0-3782 GCA_044376025.1 Bradymonadia bacterium | reverse complement strand
GACTCGAGCGAGCGCGCGGCAGACGCGAGGTCACCGGCCGCGAGCTGGGCGCTGCCGAGTTGGTAGAAGGCGTCGGCGGAGTCTGGCATCAGCTCGGTGGCGCGCTGCAACGGCACGATCGCCGCCGACGCGTCGCGGTCGTACTCCAGCTGCAGGATGCCCTTGCGCAAGAAAGCCTCGCCGCAGGCAGGGTCGATCTCGATGGCTTCGTCGAAGAGACGCATCGCCATCACGTACTCCTCGACCTGGGCGCGCGACGTACCCTCCCTGACCTTCTCGAGCGCCGCCGGGCGCTTCGTGTCGCACCCGGCCACGGCGAGAATCAGGCTCAGCGCTCCGATCCATCGTCCGATTCGGCCCATCCAGAGGCTCCAAGCATTCAGCGAACCGCCGGTCCGGCCCCCCGGATTCTACCGACGTCCGCAGTCTATTGAAGCCGCGCCATTCGGCAAGGCGCATCTGCGATCCCCGAACGCGACCGAACCGCCGTCAGGCTCAGTCGCCCGGGGTGAAGACCCAGGGGAAGTTCACGCGGGCAGTCACGCCGCCCTTGGGCTCCGGAAAGCGCCACTGACGCACACGGCGCTGCATGCAGGCCTCGACGTCGGCGTTGTTCAGCGTCGTATTCGCAACCTTCGCCGCCGCGACCGCGCCGTCGGGTGCGATGACCCACTCGATCACGACACGGCCCTCGAGCTCGGGGTTGCGCTGCAACGCAGACTCGTAGCAGGCCACGATCTCGCGCCGATGCTCCGTGATGACGCGACGGATGATCGCCATATCGAGGCCTCCGGTCACGCCGCCCGTGCCGGGCACAACGGTCGGAGGACGCGCGGCACGCTCCACGTTCTGGCGCAGGTTGCCGCCAAGGTTGCCGCCGCTGGACCGGCCACCGAGCCCGATCGGACCGCCCGAGACGCCGCTCTGCCGAAGCGTTCCGCCGGCTCCGAAGCCACCACCATAGCGCCCAAGGCCACTCTGCCCGTAGGCGGCGCCGACGCCCTCGCCCTGCGTCGACCCGATGGCCTGCAGGTCATCGAGCCCCTCGGCCGAGTCCCCTCCGAACATGCTGCTCGGCCCGAGGTTGTTGAGCACCTCAAGCGCGCCGCGGTTCTGGACCTCCTCGCGCGCCTGCGCCCTCGCCAGTTCGACGTCTTCGGGCTTCTCGCGGTCGCCCTCGATCGCCATCTTCTTGTCCTCTTCAGGCTTGGCGGTCTCTTCGCCGGCCTTGCCCTCTTCGCCCGCAGGCTTCTCCTCGGGCTCCTTCGGCTTCAAGAAGTCGGGCAGCTCCTCCGGAGGCTTCTCCATCTCCTTCACAAGGAGCTGCACGAAACGGTCATTGGGGTTGAAGCCGCCCATCTTCAGGTCCTCGACCTCGGGCGGCATCAGCAGCGCCAGGCCGATGAAGCCTAGCTGGATCAACGCCGACACCATCAGCGCCGCGGTGCTCGCCTTCCAGTCGCGCTTGATGGGCAGGTAGAGCGTGGGCTTGCTCGACCGGTGCACGAAGAAGACGAGGTCGCCAAGCACAAGCCGCGCCCGGGTCGCATTTGTCAGCGGCAGCCGGGAATGGTTGCCGCTGCGACGTGCACGGCCCGAGGCACGCAACTCGTCGAGCGTGAAGCGCTGCTCGTCGATGTACACCTCACCGCTCATGCGGTCGGTGAACTGCACCTGCGGCTCGCCACCGTCTACGTCGATGAGCGTGAACTCACCGCCCTCGATCAGGTCGGTCTCGATCTCGAAGTGGCAGCCGGGGTTCGAGCCGACCTTGACCGTCGCGGGCGGCTTGAAGAGCTCGTCGGCCAGGACAAAGTCCTGGAACAGCATCGCGATCTCGACCGAACCATCTGGATTCGACGGCAGCGCCAGGAAGCGCTCCGCGTAGATGTCCTCGTCGGTGCGCGCCGGCACGAGCTCGGCGAGCCCAGCGGCGACGTCGAGGCCCGTGGCAGCGCTGTCCTCACGAAGCCGGACAACGAGCTCCATCGATCCAAGCCGAATGCGGTCCCCATGCTCAAGCTTCTGCTTGTTGACGCGCTCCCCATTGACGAAGGTCCCGCGGCCCGACCCGAGGTCAATGACGAACACATCGTCACCGGACACCTCGACCACGGCGTGGACGCGGCTGACGTTGGGGTCGTCGAGGAAGATGTGCGACTTCGCGTGGCTTCCGATCTTGACGACGTCCTGCGCGAGCCGCTCCGTCCGGAGGATCTCGCCGTCCCGGTAGACGTCGAACACGAGTGGGCGAACTTCCGCCATGATGGGTCCTTACGGTATCTCAGCGCGAACGGGCCGGCGTCAGAGCTGCTCGACGGACTCAACCATCTCTTGGATGAAGTCCTGCCGAATCCGGATCAGGCTCGTCTGCTTCGCATCGCCACCACCGGTCACGATCTCAGAATCGGGCCGCACCAGCGTCCCGGTCACGACATCCTCCTCGAAGTTGAAGCGCTGCTCCCGCGGCGGCTCTCCCTGCGCGTCCTGCGCCGAAGCCATCGAGGGAACGACCAGCGCCACGGCCAACACCAGCATCGACGACCTCATCGGAGCCTCCGTTCTACGGCCTCTCGACCGGCAACCTCTTGAGACAGCGTGTCTCCGAACAAGTTCCCACCGCACGCAGTGACCGCGGACCTCACTGGCCCGACCCCTCGGCTGCCGGCTCCTCGGCCGGCGGCTCGTCTGCCGGCGGCTCCTCGACCGTCGGCGGGGGCGCGTCCTGCTGGAACTCGATCAGCGTCTGCAGCGCCGACAGGCGGCGGGTGACGTCATCGAGCCGCTCGAAGCGCTGACCGGCCCCGAGCGTCCTGACGCGCTCAAAGGTCGCCTGCGCTGCACGGTAGTCCTGACGAAGCTCCTGCTGGAGCACGCCCAGGTTGTAGAGTGACTTGATGTCGTTTGCGTCGCGCTCGAGCAATGCCCGGTACTCGCGCTCGGCCGCGTCGGCGTCGCCGAGCCCTCGCAGCGAGACAGCCAGCGACCTGCGCGCCTCGACGTCATCCGGCTTGACCTCGAGCGCTGCCTGGAACGCGCCGCGTGCCGCCTGGAAGTCCCTGAAGTTCAGCGCCATGGCGCCAATGTTCATGTTGGCGTCGAAGTACTTGGGGTCCGCCTTCGCCGCCGTCTGGAACTCCCGGTAGGCCGCGATGACGTCGCGCTGGGCGAGTGCGATCAACCCGAGGCGGTTGTGCAGGGCGGGCACGTCGATCCCGAGCTGGATGGCATTCTCGCAGACCAGACGCGCGAGCTCGATGCGGCCGAGCTCCTGGTAGATGCGGGCCAGGTTGACGTAGGCGGCCGCGTTGAGCGCCTCCCCGGTGAGCGCGAAGCGCAGGCTCAGCACCGCCTTCTGGGCCATCTCGTTGTTGCGGCGCCCGCCTGCGTTCATCTGCCGGGCGTAGAGGATCGCCAGGTTGATGTTGCAGCCCGGCTCGTTCTCACGCTTCTCGATGCACTCCTTGAAGAGTGCCTCCGCCCCGGCGACGTCGCCGTTCGAGAGGAGCACAAAGCCCTCGTAGGCCTTGCCCCGCATGAACTGGCGGTCAATCGACTCTGCCCGCCTGAAGGCCTCGGCCGACCCGGCCGTGTCGCCCAGCTCTGCAAGTGCAAGCCCGAGGTTGTACCAGGTTTCGGGCGAACTCGAGTCGAGTTCGAGCGCCTCGCGGAGCGTGCTGATGACCCGGGGCAGCGAGCGGGCGCCCGCTCCCTTGTCCCACTCCGCGGCGGCATCGTTCCGCAGCGTCACCACCCGAGCCTGCTTCTCTGCCTCGACCTGC
>JBILLP010000414.1:0-3788 GCA_044376025.1 Bradymonadia bacterium | reverse complement strand
TGCGCGGATCGCCGAGAAGGCGAGGTCACCGACCTCGACGACGTCACCCTCGTCAACCTCGACCACCGACCGCAGCCGGCCGTCTCCCCCCTGCCTGAACGACACGACGGGGCGACCCGACGCGAGGCTGATGACCGTCTGGCGAGCATCGCCCCGGGGCAGCTTTCGCTCGAACCACTCGGGCCAGGACTCCAGCGACTCGAAGTAGCGGTAGTAGTCAGACCGGGCCGGCTCCGTGCCCGCGATCACGTACTGCGGACAGGTGATCGCATCGCCAAGCGACACGCCACCGCCCATGTGGTCCTCGTGGGTGTGGGTGTAGAAAACGGCAGCGAGGTCACTCAGCCCCCAACCCGCCTGCGCCAGGCAGGAGACCAGCGCCCCGGTCGAGTAGGTGAAGCCGGTGTCGAGCAGCACCGGCCCGCGGCTCGACTCGACCACGTAGACGTTGACCGGGGCCAGCACCGGCGAGGTCAGCCGCAACCGGTGCAGCCCCGGCTCGACCCGCTCGCCCCCCGCACTCAAGGCTGCCCTGCGGAGTCGGCGCCAGTGCTCGCGGCCCGCGCCAGCGACACGATGCGCGGCATCATCGCGAGCAGCGCGTCGACCTCTGCATCGGTTGTGTAGCGGCTGAGCCCGAGGCGCACGGAGCCATGAAGCCACCGGTCCGGAAGCGCCATCGCACTCAGCACGTGGCTCGGCTCCTTGACGTTGCTCTGGCAGGCGCTGCTGCTCGAGGCCGCGACCTCACGCTCGTCGAGGAGCTGCAGGATTGCCTCTCCGGCGGCGTCCTCGAACGAGACGTTCAGCGTGTTTGGCAGGCGGGGCTCTGCCCCGCCGTTGACCACGGTGCCGGGGATGGACTCGAGGAGCCCGCGCTCGAGCCGGTCGCGCAGCCCGCCGATCCGCTCGGCGCTGCCGTCGACGAGCCAGTCACGCGCCAGGTAGGCGGCCATGCCGAGCCCGACGATGCCCGGCACATTCTCGGTTCCGGAGCGGATGTCCCACTGCTGTCCGCCCCCGACGAGCTGGGCGACAATCGGCGCGCCCCGGCGCACGTAGAGCGCACCAACGCCCTTGGGCCCGTGCAGCTTGTGGCCCGAGAGCGCGAGGTAGTCGACGCCCATGCGCCGGGCCGACACGGGCACCTTGCCGACGGCCTGCGTCGCGTCGCAGAGCACCAGCGCGCCGACGCGGGCGGCGCGGGCGACGACCTCCTCGACCGTGAACCGGACACCGGTCTCGTTGTTGGCGAGCATCGTCGCCACGAGCAGCGTGTCCGCATCGAGTGCGGCATCGAGCGCATCGAGGTCGAGGCGGCCGCCCGACGAGACGGGCACGACCGTGACGCGGTATCCCCGGGCGGCGAGCCGGTCGACAGGATGCAGCACCGCATGGTGCTCGACCGCGGAGACCAACACGTGCCGGCGGTCCGGCCGGGCCTCGGCGGCGCCGAAGATGGCAAGGTTGCAGGCCTCGGTCGCACCCGATGTGAAGATCAGCTCCTCAGGGCGCGCCCCGACGAGGCGGCCGACGGCGATCCGCGACTGCCGGAGCGCCTCGCGCGCGCCCTCCGCGAACTGGTGGATGCTGGAGGGGTTCGCATACTCCGTATCGAAGTAGGGGAGCATGGCCTCGAGGACCTCGGGCGCCATGCGCGTGGTCGCGTTGTTGTCGAAGTAAAGCATCGTCTATCCAGCTACTTCAATCATCTTTGCAAGAGAAATCCTTGCTCCCTCCGCAACGGACGCCGGAACCGAGACCTGGTTGACCACGCGGCCGGCCGCGAGCTCGTCGAGTACCCAGAGCAGGTAGGCAGGCCGAATGCGGTACATCGTCGCGCAGAGGCACTGGAATGGGCTGAGCGAGGTGATGAACCGGTCATCGAACTGCTCCTTCAGGCGATGCACGAGGTTGATCTCGGTGCCGACCGCCCACGCAGACCCGGGGGCACCGGCGCGAATCGTCTCGAGGATGAAGTTCGTCGAGCCCGACAGGTCGGCTGCGCGCACGACCTCCCATGAGCACTCGGGATGCACGATGATGCGGATGCCCGGCCTCTCGCGCCTCCAGTGCGCGATCTGCTCGACGGAGAAGCCCTGGTGGACGGAGCAATGGCCCTTCCAGAGCAGCACCCTCGCCCGCGCGACGGCCGCCGGCTCGTTGCCGCCAAAGGGCATCGACGGGTCCCACACGAGCATCTCGTCGAGCGGGATGCCAAGGTCATAACAGGTGTTCCGGCCGAGGTGCTGGTCGGGGAAGAAGAGCAGCTTGCCGCCCCGGGACAACGCCCAGGTGACGAGCTTCGCGGCATTGGACGAGGTGCAGACCGCGCCGCCGTTGCGCCCGACGAAGTCTTTCAGGTTGGCGGCGCTGTTGATGTACGTGATCGGGACCACCCTGTCGGAGGTGCAGCTCGACAGTTCGTCCCAGGCAAGCTCCACGTCGGCGAGGTTCGCCATGTCGGCCATGGTGCACCCGGCGCGCATGTCGGGCAGGATCACCTTCTGGCCCGGGCCTGTCAGGATGTCCGCAGACTCCGCCATGAAGTGCACGCCGGCGAACACCACGAACTCGGCCTGGTTCGTGGCCGCCGCTGCCTTGGCAAGCGCGTAGGAGTCGCCCGTGGCGTCGGCGAATCGAAGCACATCGTCGACCTGGTAGTGGTGGCCAAGGATGATCAACCGGCTCCCGAACTCCCGCTTTCGCTGCTCGATGCGTGACAGAACCTGTTCCGCATCGAGCTCGAGGTAGTCCTTGCCAGGCGACGGGCGCGATGTGGCCCGTGCCCTCGAGAAGATGCTCAGCTCGCTGGTGTCTTCCATCTTCGACCTCACGGCGTTCGTTCCGCGTCCGCGACTACAACATCCTGCCACACCGACAAGGCGACGGCTGCAGCCCGCCGCGACCCCGGCAACTTGGGGCTAGCCCCCGACGCGCTGTCGCGCTACGCCCACGGCCCGATTCCCATGCCGGCGCAACCGCTCCAGGGGGGCCGTGAGCGATCGATACTTCGACCATATTGCGACCGACGATCACCTCGCGGACTGGCTCGATGACATCTTCGAGGACATCGACGGGGGCGTGATCGCGCTCGACATCGAGGAGGACCGCGAGCGGGGGTACCGGCCGCGGGTGGCGCTGATCCAGGTAACGGTTGGCGACAGCGACGCGATCCTCGATCCCCTGCAGCTCGGCCATCGCGCGCTGACGCAGGCTGTCGAATTGCTCTGCCTCAAGCCAGAGGCGGTGGTGGTCCATGGTGCCCACAACGATGTGATCGGGCTCAAGCGCGAGTTCGGGGTCGGTCCGCGACGGCTCGTCGACACCCAGATCGCAGCGCGGTTCCTCGGGGAGCGGGCCTTTGGCCTCGCTCCGCTGCTCTCGAGCCGGCTGGGGATTGCTCACGACAAGGCGGCGCGGCGTTCAGACTGGACACTTCGGCCGTTGAGCGACGAGCAACTTCGCTATGCGCGCGAGGACACCGAGCACCTGCTCCTCCTTTGGGAAAGCCTCCGCCGGGACCTCGACGCCTCGTCGTGGCAGGATGGCTTCGAGGAGGAGTGCGCGGTCATGAACGACGCGATGCCGACCACACACTTCTACAACGCCGACGGCTGGCGGGAGCTCAAGGGGCTGTCGGGGCTCGGTGAGCTGGGGTTCGACCGGGCTGCGGCGCTCTGGGCCTGGCGCGACGAGGTCGGGTCCCGCCACGACCTCCACCCCACCAAGGTGCTTCCGCCCTGGGCGCTGCTTCGCCTCGCGGAGCGGGGCCCGGCCGGTCTCAC
>JBILLP010000413.1:0-3790 GCA_044376025.1 Bradymonadia bacterium | reverse complement strand
CATGTCTGCGCTCGCCACCAGCCAGCTCCTTGAGCAGATCGAAGGTGTCTCGCCTGCGACACGGCTTGGCGGCGCGGCGCAGGCGGCGCGGGCATGGAGCCTCGAGGCGCTGGCGGGGCGGTTCGTTGAGATCACCCACCGAGGCGCCGGCGCCTGCCTGACCTGGGCGGCCGAGCTCGTCTGGCAGGCGCAGCGCGCGGGCGAGCCGGTGGCCTGGGTGCGGGCGACGCCGAGCGCGCTGTTCGGGCCCGATCTCGACGCGTGGGGCATCGACCTGGCGGCGCTGCCGGTGGTGCAGGCTCCCGATGCGCAGGCCGCGGCCCGCGCGGCCGACAAGCTGCTGAGGTCGGGGGCCTTCGGGCTGCTGCTGCTCGACCTGGGCGGATCGGCCGAGCTGCCGGCGCCGCTGCTGGGCCGGCTCGTCAAGCTCGCGCAGCAGCATCACAGCGCGGTGGTCGCGCTGACGTCGAGCGATGCGGCGAGCCAGGCGCTCGGCTCGCTCGTGTCGCTGCGGGTGGAGTCGACGCGGCGGCGCGAGCCGTATGGGGGCGGCGTGCGGGTCTCGCTCGAGGCGCACAAGGACAAGCGCCACGGCCCGGGTTGGCGCCTGAGCTGCGTGCGCGCGCCGGTGGCGGGCATGGGCTAGGCGGCGCCCGGTCGCGGTGTCCCGCGGGGCGCAAGTCGGCACTCGTCGGATCCGCCCGGGTGCGCTACGGTGGGAGCAGTCTCGTCGTGAGGAGCCCACCGTGCCCTGGTCACCGCTGCTTGAGCTCTCTGCCACCGAACAGGCCGGGCTGATCGCCCGGCGCGACATCTCGAGCGAGGAGCTGGTGCGGCTCTACCTTGACCGGATCGCGGAGGTGCAGCCGCGGCTGCACGCGATGGTCGAGGTGTGGCCCGACGAGGCGATCGCGGCGGCGCGGCGCAGGGACCGGGCCGGGCGCAGGGGCGGGAAGCTGCCGGCCTTCTACGGCGTACCGACCGCCATCAAGGACCTCTACCCGGTCCGGGGGCACGTGACGCGCTTCGGCTCGCGGGCGGTGGCGATCCCGTCGCCGATCGACAGCGTGACGACCCGGTCGTTTCGCCGCGGCGGCTTCGTGCTGCTCGGCACGACCGCGACGTCGGAGCTGGGCGTGATGCCGGTGACCGAGCCCGACACCCACGCCCCGACCCGCAACCCGTGGGATCTGCGGCGCAGCGCCGGGGGCAGCAGCGGCGGGGCGGGCGCGGCGGTCGCGTCTGCGATGCTGCCGATCGCCCACGCCTCCGATGGCGCCGGCTCGATCCGGATCCCCTGTGCGCTCAACCACCTGTTCGGCTTCAAGCCGTCGCGCGGCCGCGTGGCCAACGCATTCGGGTTTGACGACCGCCACCTGCTCTACACCTGCGGCCCTGCGGCGCGCTCGGTCGGCGATGCCGCGGCGCTGCTCGATGTGCTTGCGGGGCTCGATGTGGGGCGTCCACACTGGCTTGCGCCGCCGACCGAGCCCTTCGCCGCGACCTTCGACCGCGACCCGGGCCGGCTCCGCATCGGGCTGATGCTCGACAACCCGGTGACCCGCCCCGATCCCGCCATCGTCGCGCAGGTTCACGAGGTCGCCGCCACGCTCACCTCGCTCGGCCACGAGGTTGTCGAGCGCACGGCACCGGGCATTACGCTCGACGAGTTCCTGCCCATTTACCAGCTCATGGTAGCGGGTGCGCCGGTGATGCTGCCGCGCCGGCTGCAGCCGGTGACGACCTGGCTGCGCGACGCCGGTCGCCGGCTCGACCCGGCAGAGGTGCTCGCCGTGCAGCACCGGCTCACCGTGCAGCTCGCCCGGGTGATCGAGGGTGTCGACCTGCTGCTCACCCCGACGGTCGCCGTACAGACGCCCGAGGTGGGGCGGTGGCGCAACGTGCCTCCAGAGGTGGCCTTTCGCGAGGCGGCGGAGCTCGGCGGGTTCACCGCGGCGGCGAACATCACGGGGTCACCGGCGGCGACCATCCCGGCGGGGCTGCTCGAGGGCCGCTGGCCGGTCGGCGCCCAGCTCGTTGCCCGGCCCGGCGAAGACGCCCTGGTGCTGCAGGTCGCTCGACAGCTCGAGATGGTGCGTCCGTGGGCGGGGCGCTGGGCACCCGGGGCGGGGCGACCCGAGCCGGCGCCATGATCGCCCCCTGCCGCGCCGCGGTGTCGGTGGCGGCGTGGCTGGCGACGGCGTGGCTGGCAACGGGGTGCAGCGCCGCCGGCCCGGCCCGCGAGGCGCCCGCGACGCCGGTGCGCGGGGCACCCGCCCCGGTCGAGGTGCGGGCCTCCGCCGGCGAGGCCCGGCTCCCGGGCTGCGGCATCTGCTACGCACACAACTGGCAGCAGCAGGGGGCGCACGGGTACGGGTCGGACACCTCCGCGCGGTCGCTGGAGCGTCTGCGCGGTCTCGGGGTCGCAGCGGTGAGCCTGACCGACTTCGGCTGGATGCCCTCGCTCGAGGCCGTCGAGGTGCGCTGGGATCCCGAGCGCGGAGCCGGGGAGCGGCTCTCGACCATGGCGATCGAGGCGAAGCGGGCCCGCGACGCCGGCATGCAGGTGATGCTCAAGCCGCACCTGTGGGTCCGCAACGGGGCCTGGCAGGCGAAGCTGGCACCCGATGCGGCGGCTGGCGGCTGGCCGCGGTGGTTCGACAGCTACGAGCAGTTCGCGGTCGCCCACGCCCGCTGGGCGGAGTCGCAGCAGATCGACTGGTTCGTGATCGGCACCGAGCTGGGCAGCGCGACCGAGGCCGATCCGGCGCGGTGGCGTGCGCTCATCGCGCGGGTGCGCGAAGTCTACCGGGGGCGTGTGACCTACGCTGCGAATTGGGATGAGGCGGAGCGTGTGCCGTTCTGGGACGCGCTCGACGCGATCGCGGTGAACTTCTACGCCCCGCTGGCCCCGGCGCCGGGTGCGGGGCTCGACGAGATGTCGGCGGAGGCGCGGCGGTGGCTCGTGCGCTACGAGGCGCTCGCGAACCGGTTTGGGCGGCCGCTGCTGCTGACCGAGGTCGGCTTCATGAACCGGCCCGGCACCGCGGTCACGCCGCACCTGTGGCCGGAGCACGCGAACGACCCGGCGTCGGCAGCCGGCGAGGCGGAGCAGGCGACGGCCTACCGGGCGATCCTCGAGACCTTCGGCCGGTCGCCGCAGGTTGCTGGCATCTACTGGTGGAAGTGGTTCACCGACCCGGCGACCGACGAGGAGGGCCCGGTGGGCTTCTCGCCGGCAGGCCGGCAGGCGGAGCGGGTGCTCGAGGCGTGGTGCCGGGGCGAACCGGCGCCGCCGAGGGGCCGCTGAGGCGGCGCTCAGAACTTCGCGGTGAACTCGAGCGCGGCCAACGACTGGTCGTCGCCCTGGTCGGGCATCTGGTACTTGTACTCGAGGGTGGCGGCGAGGTTGCCCGACAGGCTGTGGAGCAGCGCCACGGTGAGGTCGGTCTGCTTGATGATGGTCCCGAATTCGCGGTCGAGCGAGTCGCCGCGGAGGGTGACGCTGGTCGACGAGGTGACGGCGTAGTTGGCGGCGACGAGGTAGCCGATCGACGTGTCGTCGCCGAGGCTGCCGTAGTTGAATTCACCGAACAGGGTCAGCCCATCGAGCTCGACCTTGGCGTCGACATCGACCATGAGCTGCGGGTCGGCCTCGTCGGGGGTCGGCAGCGGTCCGTGCGTGGCGGAGAGGCCGAGGGTGGCCGGCCCGGCGATCTGCTGCACGCGGCCGCCGACGAGGACGCCGGCGGAGCCTGCGGGGGTGTCCCAGGGGGCGGTCGCCATGAGC
>JBILLP010000412.1:0-3798 GCA_044376025.1 Bradymonadia bacterium | reverse complement strand
CCTGGACCACCCACCCCACCCGCTGGGACAACGGCTACTTCAAGATGCTCTTCGAGCACGAGTGGGAGCTCAAGAAGAGCCCCGCCGGCGCCTGGCAGTGGGAGCCCGTCTCCATCCGCGACGAGGAAAAGCCGGTCGACGCCCACAACCCCTCGGTGCGCCGCAACCCGATCATGACCGATGCCGACATGGCCATGATCAAGGACCCCGCCTACCGCGCCATCTCGGAGCGCTTCTACAAGGACCCCGACTACTTCTCGAAGGTCTTCGCGCGCGCCTGGTTCAAGCTCACGCACCGCGACATGGGTCCCAAGGCCCGCTACCTCGGACCTGACGTGCCCGCCGAGGACCTCATCTGGCAGGACCCCGTCCCCGCCGGCCCCACGGGCTACGATGTCGGCGGCCTCAAGTCGCGCATCGCCGCGAGCGGCCTCTCGGTCAGCGACCTCGTCTCGACCGCCTGGGACAGCGCCCGCACCTTCAGGGGCTCCGACAAGCGCGGCGGCGCCAACGGCGCCCGCATCCGCCTCGCCCCGCAGAAGGACTGGCTCGGCAACGAGCCCGCCCGGCTCGCCCGCGTGCTCTCGGTGTACGAAGGGCTCGCCCGTGAGTTTGGCGCCAGCGTCGCCGACGTGATCGTGCTCGGTGGCAACGTCGGCATCGAGCTCGCCGCGCGCGCCGCGGGTGTCGAGGTCTCGGTGCCCTTCGCGCCCGGCCGCGGCGACGCCACCGACGCCACGACCGACGCCGACTCGTTCGCGGTGCTCGAGCCGCTGCACGACGGCTTCCGCAACTGGCTCAAGGCCGCCTACTCGGCCACGGCCGAGGAGCTGCTCCTCGACCGCTCGCAGCTCATGGGCCTCACCGCCCCCGAGATGACGGTGCTGCTCGGCGGCATGCGGGTCATCGGGACCAACCACGGCGGCACCCGCCACGGCGTCTTCACGGACCGCGTCGGCGCGCTCACCCACGATTTCTTCGTGAACCTCACCGATATGCGCTTCACTTGGAAGCCGACCGCCGATGGGACCTACGAGATCCGTGACCGCGCGACCGGGGCCGTCAGGTGGACCGCCACCCGCGTCGACCTGGTCTTCGGCTCGAACTCGGTGCTCCGCTCCTACGCCGAGCTCTACGCCCAGCACGACAACCAGGCGAAGTTCGTCCACGACTTCGTCGCGGCGTGGACCAAGGTCATGAACGCCGACCGCTTCGACCTGGCCGACCGCCACTGATCCGGAGCCCGGCGAGGGCTCGACAACCGCGACGCGGCGCAACTCAGGCGCCTCGTCGCGGACCCGCCCCACAGGGGGCTGATCGCGGAGGTACCGCGTGCGCGAGGTCGAGACACTCATCATCGGCGGAGGACTCGCGGGCCTCGCCTGCGCCCTGACGCTCCAGCAGGCCGGCAGGGAGGCCGTCATCGTCGAGGCCGACTCGACCCCTGGCGGCAGGGTCCGCACCGACCACGTCGGCGGGTTCACCATCGACCGCGGCTTCCAGGTGCTGCTCACCGCCTACCCCGAGGCGCAGCGGTGGCTCGACCTCGAGGCGCTCGACCTGCGGCGCTTCGTACCCGGGGCGCGCATCCACACCGCGTCGGGCTGGCAGCAGCTCGGTGACCCCCTGCGTCGGCCGGGCGACCTCTGGCCGACCCTCCGCGCCGACGTCGGCACACTCGCCGACAAGGCGCGCATCCTGCGCTGGCGGCTTCGTGTCGCCGGGCTCGGACACGGTGCCGGCCGACCGGACGAGCTGCTCGCTGACGCGCTGCCGGGCAGCCTCGGCTTCTCGCGCGTGATGATCTCCCGCTTCCTGGCTCCCTTCCTCGGTGGAGTCTTCCTCGACCCCGAGCTCCGGGTCAGTCGCCGCATGGCCGACTTCGTGTGGCAGATGTTCTCGTCAGGTCACGCCACCGTGCCGGCGCGGGGCATGCAGGCGATCCCCGACCAGCTCGCCGCCCGGCTGCAGCCCGGCAGCCTCGTCACCGGCGTCAGGGCGCTCGCCCTTCACGAGCTGGGCGTGGACTGCAGCGACGGACTCCGGCCCGCCCGCCATACCGTGATCGCCACCACGATGCGCGAGGCCGCCCGGCTGCTCGACGAGCCCTCGATCGACCGTTCGAGCCAACGCTGTACGCACTGGTCCTTCGCCGCCCCGACGTCACCCGTCGGCGAGGCGGTCCTCTGCCTCGACGGCGAGCGGGCCGGCCCGGTGAACAACCTGCACGCGGTGACCGACCTGGTGCCCGAGGCCTCCCCCGACGGTCGTGCGCTGATCTCCGCGACCGAGCTCGGCGACAGCGCCGACGAGGGCGCCGTCAGGGCTCAGCTCACCGGCTGGTTCGGCGGCGAGGTCGAATCGTGGGAGCTCCTGCAGCGAAGGACCATCGCCGAGGCGCTCCCCCGCCAGCGACCCGAGGACCTGCGGCCGTGGGAGCGTCCGCCGCGACGCGGCGACCGTCTCTGGCTCTGCGGCGACCACCGCACACAGTCGTCGATCGAAGGGGCGCTCCGCTCAGGTCGGCTGACCGCAGAGGCGCTGCTGCAGGAGCCGCGGCGCTGATGGCCCGCACGACGTCGGCGGCTTGACCGACTTCGGCAAGGCAGGCAGTCTCCCGCCCGCCCAGCCCGGTCCCCGGCGTGGGTCGAATCCCCCGAGCCCGACCATGTCCAGCCCATCCCGAACCGACGCCACGCCGCCGACGGCGACGAGTCTCCCCCTGCTCGCCGCCGCCCTCGGTCTCTCGATGCTCGCCGCCTGCGACACGTCGGGCGACGACCCGGGAGGTGACACCGGCACCGACTCCGGCTCCGACACGGAAACAGACTCGGGCGCCGACACCGGCACCGACTCCGGCTCCGACACGGAAACAGACTCGGGCGCCGACACCGGCACCGACTCCCAGGACGACACCGGCACGGTGGGCTGCGAGCCCCCTGCGGCGCCCGCTATCGAGCACGAGGGCTTCATCGAGGCCGACGAGGTGTGGGGAGCGGGCCTGCACCGGGTGACCTGGACCGTGACGGTGCGGCCGGGGGCTACGCTCACCATCGAGCCCTGCGCGGTGGTCGAGCTGGCACCCGACCAGTCGATCGCCGTCGACGGGGATGCCGCAAGCCGGCTCGTCGCACGCGGCGAGCCCGACCGGCCGGTCCGCTTCGTGCGCGCCGACCCCGTGCAGGCCTGGGGCAGCCTCAACGCCTTCGCGCCGGCGATCATCGACCTCGCGCACGTCGAGATCGACGGAGGAGGCACCACGGTCGCCGATGTCGGCGCCGCGGAGCTTGCGGGCGCCTCGCTGGTGGTCCGCAACCAGACCGGCGCGCCGATCGACATGTTGCGCGTCGACAGCGTGACTGTCAGCAACTCGACCGGGCTCGGGGTCATGCTCGACTCCGCCGGTTTCGTCGCGGGCTCGGGCAGCCTCGCCGTGACCGACAGCGGCACCAACCCACTCTACCTCGGCGCCGGCTACGCCAGCCACCTGCCAACGCTCCGGCTCGAGGGCAACGGCGATGACCGCGTCCTGCTGCAGTCCGTCGGCGCGGGGGTCTACGACAACAGTGAGCCGATCACCTGGGATGCCGTGCTGCCCGACCCCGGCGTTCCCTACCTCGTCGGAGCACCCGGGACCGCGCCCGGCATCGCCGTTGGCGACGGCCGGAGCGAGACCGGCCCCTCGACGCTCACGATCGAGCCCGGCGTCGAGCTCCAGGTGCAGGGTGGCGACGCGGGCGGCGCGGGCGTCGTTGTCAACGGCCGCATCGTCGATGGCCTGGCCCAGTCGCAGGGAGC
>JBILLP010000411.1:0-3801 GCA_044376025.1 Bradymonadia bacterium | reverse complement strand
GGCAGTACCGACGCTCAGCCGCAGGCCGAAGTTCTCACGGGCGTAGATGAGGTCGATGAGCTGCACCGGGCTGGCCGCAAGCTCTGGTCTGGCAGGTCCGTTACCAGCATTGACGACCGTCCCGTCCACGAGAACGCCGGAGCCTCCCGGAACGAACTCATCGGGTACCTCGGTCGGCTTCTCGCCCGGAAGCCCCTCGGGCACGGGCGGGCGGAGCAGACCAGTGCGAAGCGCAGGCTGGGCGCCGTAGGGCTCGAAGGGGCCCATCAGCGTGCTCGAGAGCTTGCTGTTGAAGTCGGCGCGGTGCGTGAAGATACCGAACGCGGCCGTCTCGTTGCCGAAGATGATGCCGCCAGAACCCGACGCTCCGTACAGGCCGCTCGAGGGCTTGAAGTTCGCCTCGAGGTAGAGCTTGTGGCCGAAGGCGTTCTGCGGAAAGGCGTAGATGTCGTCGCTGTCCTCGATCAGCGGCGAACCCGCGAGTGACGTGCGGCGCGACGACTCCTGCGCCGCGGCGGGCGAGGCGAGCAGCGCCACTGAGCCGGCAGAGGCGACGAGCGAGAGAAGAGACAGGTGGAGACGATTCATCGAGTCACTCCAAACAGGAGGGAGGGCTGCTGGTCGACGCCGAGCGTTCGCGCACCAGGAGCCGGGTGGATGGCGAAATCCGCCGGCCCCCTATAGGCGCACCGGATTCGAAAAAAGCAAATTCTCACACGTCGATGCGAGCTCAGCCACGGACCGCTTCAAACAGGTAGCCGATGCCGGCCGCCAGCACACCGAGCGCCAATTGCAGCACCGCCGAGGCGACCGAGAGCCCCAGCCCTACGTGCGCAAGCTTGATCTGGGCCCTTCGCGCCGGGTGTCTTGCGGCTTCTACGTAGGCGAGTGCGGCAAACCCCCATGCGATCGGCGCCAGGAACACGACCAGCCACGGAACACACGACGCGATCCCGGCCATGAGCGCCATGAAGGCGAACCGGTTGCGGGTCGCGGCGTCGCGTGGCTGCCTCGCGTCGGCCACGGTGGCGTCAGCGCTCGCCAGCGCGTGCGCGGACCTCTGCGACGACCATCTGGTGCTCGGGTGTCCCGAGCCGCGCCTCAAGGTCGTCGGGGATGCTCCAGGGCCGGAGCAGGTCGAGCTTGAGCTTGACGACCCGGTTCGCCGACGCGGCGATGCGGTCCCTGTCGTGGCTGTTCTTCTCGCCGAGCTTCACCAGCGTCTCGAAGGCGCGCGTCCACATCTCCTCGCTGCGGCAGACCAGGAAGATGTCGATGCCGGCACGCAGGCCGAGCGCGACCATTTCTTCGACGTCGTAGCGGTCGGCAACGGCCTTCATCTCGAGGTCGTCAGAGATGATGACGCCCTGGTAGCCGAGCTGGTTGCGAAGGAGCTGCTGCAGCCCGTTCTCAGAGAAGGTGATCGGGTGCCGGGTGTCGATCGACGGGACAAGGATGTGCGCCGTCATGATCATCGGGATGCCCCCCCGGATCAGCGACCTGAAGGGCTCGAGCTCGATGCGGTCGAGCCGCTCGAGGTCATGCTGCACGACCGGCAGGTCGAGGTGGCTGTCGAGAAGGGTGTCCCCATGGCCGGGGAAGTGCTTGGCGCAGGGGACGATGCCCGACTGCAGCAGCCCGAGCGCCAGCGCGCCGGCGTAGCGTGCGACCACGGCGGGGTCGGTCGAGAAGGCCCGGTCGCCGATGACGGTGTTCTCGGGGTTCGTCCAGACGTCGGCGTCGGGCGCGTAGTCGAGGTTGAAGCCGAGCGCCTCGAGCTCCTCGCCGAGCACCGAGCCGACCCGCGTGGCGAGCCGCGCGTCACCGGCCCGGCCGACGTCGAACATCGGAGGCACCCGCGTCAGCGGCTCCTTGAGGCGCTGCACCCGTCCACCCTCCTGGTCGACCGAGATGAAGGGCAGTGGGTGACCCTCGGCCGCGCTCTGCACCGACAGGTTGAGCTCGGCGACCTGCCTCGGCTCCACGATGTTCCGGGCAAAGAGGATCACGCCGCCCAGCTCGCTGCGGCTCAGCGCCGTCTCGACCGACCGGGGGAGTGAGGTGCCGTCGAAGCCGGCGAGCAGCATCTGGCCGGCATTTCGCGCGAGGTCGCTCTTCATCGGGAGCCGTCGTGAGGGTCGAGATGGTCTCGCAGACCATCGCCGATCAGGTTGAAGCCAAGGACCGTGGCCAGGATGGCCAAGCCCGGAAGGATGGCAAGGTGCGGCGCAAGAAGAAAATAACTCGCGCCCTGATCGAGCAGCGCCCCCCAGCTCGGCGCGCCGTAGGGCCCCAGGCCCAGGAACGACAGCCCCGCCTCGGCAAGGATCGCCGTGCCCGCCGCGAACGACGCCTGCGCCAGCAGCGCGGACGCACAGTTCGGCAGCACGTGGCGCCAGAGCAGCCGTGCATCGGAGAGGCCGAGCGCTCGACCGGCCTCGACATAGGGGCGGGCCCGTTCGCGCATCACCTCGCCCCGTGTCAGCCGCGCGAAGCCGGCCCATCCGTTGACGACCAGGGCAAGCACCACCGCGCCGTACCCGGGCTTCTGCGTCAAGAAGAGCAGCAGGATGCTGAGCAGCATGCCCGGGAAGGCGAGCATCAGGTCGGTGGTCCGCGAGAGCAGCTCGTCGCGCCACCCGCCCCGGTAGCCCGCGATGGCGCCGATCGGGATGCCAATCGCCGCGGTGAGCAGCGTCGTCGGAAGGCTCACCAGCAGCGCCACGCGCGCCCCATGGACCAGCAGCGCCAGGACATCGCGGCCGTTCTCGTCGGCCCCGAGCCGCTGCGTGACCGAGGGTGGCGCGAGCTGCCGCGCCAGGTCGACCTGGTGCGGGTCGAGCGGCACAAGCCACGGTGCGAGCAGCGCCGTCAGCACGAGCAGGCCCACGATCGCTAGGCCCGGCCCGAGGTAGGCGCCGCGCCTCATCGACGCTCCGGATTGCCGCGAAGCCGCGGATCGGCCAGCGCATACCCGATGTCGGCGAGCAGGCTCGCCACCACGAAGCCCATCGCCATCACGAGCACGCAGCCCTGCACGAGCGCGTAGTTCCGCTGGTAGATCGCATCGAGCAGCAGCGAGCCGACACCGGGCCGCGAGAAGACCTTCTCGACCACGACCGCGCCCGCAAGCAGGCCCCCGAGCTGCAGGCCAAGCACCGAGATCACCGGCACCAGCGCGTTCCGGAGCGCGTGCCTGAACACCACCCGCCACTCGGTCAGCCCGCGCGCCCGGGCCGCCTGCACGTAGGCCGCGCGCGTCACATCGAGCATCGAGGCCCGCGTCACCCGGGTGAGCCGTGCCGCCAGCGCCGTCGCCAGCGTCGCCGCCGGCAGCGCTAGGTCGAGGCCCTGCAGCAGCAGCTCGCTCGGCGTCGCGGTGAAGCGCAGCAGCCAGGCCAGGCCCATCAGCAGCATGGGCCCGAGCCAGAACGACGGCACCGCCAGACCCACCAGCGTCGCGAGCAGGATCGACATGTCGATCGGGCGACGCGGCCGCATCGCAGCGGCCACCCCGGCCGGCACCGCGAGCGCCACCGCGAGGAGCAGCGACGAGGCCGCCAGCGCCAGCGTCGAGGGCAGCACGCGGCGGAGCTCGTCAGCGACGGTCCGCGATGGGTCATTGCAGAAGCGGCCGAAGCTCCCCGAGAGCAGGTCGCCTCCGTAACCGACCGCCTGCCGCCAGAGCGGTTCGTCGAGTCGAAGGCAGCGTGTGAGCGCGTCGCGGTCGACCGCGGCCGCCTGCTCGCCGAGGATCGCCGTGACCGGGTCACCCGGAAGCGCCCGCACGAGCACGAACAC